>DASQDN010000672.1:0-7578 GCA_035634155.1 Bryobacteraceae bacterium
CGGCGTCACGCTCGGACCGAACATCTTCGCGTTCAGACTCCCCGAGACCGCCAGAATCGCGTCACGAATCGCCTCGCCTTCCAGGCGCCGCACCGGCATGTGCTGCAGAAGCTTGTTGGAGGGATCGATCTTCGCCGCCGCACCGCTCGCCGTGCTCTGCATCCGATACGCGCTGCTCAGCAGCATCATTCGATGCATGGCTTTCGTCGACCAGCCCGACTCCACGAAACAAGCAGCAAGGTAGTCGAGGAGTTCCGGATGGCTCGGCGGCTCACCCATCTTGCCGAAATTGTCGACAGACCGCACGAGCCCCGCGCCGAAGTGGTGCTTCCAAATCCGATTCACCATCACTCGTGCGGTGAGCGGATTGTTGGGACTCGCCATCCAATCGGCGATCTGCATTCGACCGCTGCCGTGCTTCACCGGCAGCTGCTGCTCGCCTGCGATCACTCGCAGGAAACGCCGTGGGACCTCATCGCCCAGATTCTTGTGGCTGCCGCGGATGTGCAACCGAACATCCCGAGGATTGCGATCTTCGGCGATCATGGCGAACTCAGATTCGGGAACCTCCGCCTCGAGTTCGGCGAGTTTGGCCGCGCTGGATGTCGAAGCAGGAGGCGGCGGCTCGGGAGTCTCTGTGGGGGGCGGCTGATCGGACGCGGAAAACACGATCTCATCCACTACAATGTGGCCGTCGCGAGCACGATCGACAATCTCGAAATAGCAGATGCGCTCGCGCTCGAAAGTCAGTCGCAGCGTCTTCCACTTAGGAGCCGCTTCGCCGTCAGGAAAGATGTGCTGGCCTTTGTATCCATCGGCGACAATGGTGAACCGCAGGGGTCCCCGCTCCTTCAGCTTCGGATCGGCTTTGGCGCCGCCGATGCGCACATGGAGGAACAACTCTTTTCCGGTACGGAACTTGGCCGACGTAAGCGTGCCCGCGAACACGTTGCTGCCCGCCGCACGCGAATCAGCTAAACCATGCACGGGCGCATCGCCAAAAGCGGCGCCTTGCGGAACCCAGGACCCGAAGCTCGGGCCGGCAAACTGCTCGAATACCTTATCCTGCGGCCGGTATGTGACCCGAACAGCAGGCGCGGCCGCCACTTCCCCATTCATCGTCTGGATGCGGCGGCTCAGGTCCGTGATGATCTGCGTGCGCGCCGGCGAATCCACCACTGCCTCGCGCAGTTCCGTCGAGTGAAACACTCCCGCCAGCGCGTAGTAATCTGCCGTCGGAATTGGATCGAACTTGTGGTCGTGGCAGCGCGCACACGCCACCGTCAAGCCGAGGAACGCTTTCGACGCTACATCGATCTGGTTGTCTACATCGTCAGCCCGCGACTTCTCTGAATCCGTCGCGCTGTTCAAAACCTCGTTGAACCACAGATGGGTCGTCCCAATCGGCGACTCCCAGGCTCCGCCGTCCTGCCGCAACCGCTTGCGAGGAAGCAGATCGCCTGCAATGTGCTCGCGTACGAACTGGTCGTACGGCACGTCCTCATTGAACGCGCGAATGACGTAATCACGATAGCGCCAAGGCTCGTGTTTGTCGTTGTCGTACTCGTGGCCGTTGGTCTCGGCATATCGCACCAAGTCCAACCAGTGGCGCGCCCAGCGCTCGCCATACTGAGGCGACGCGAGGAGCCGGTCGACCAACTTAGCGAATGCGTCTGGCGACCTATCGTTCAAGAACGTGTCAATCTCCGCCGGCTTTGGCGGCAGCCCGGTCAAGTCAAACGTGACCCGACGAAGCAGCGTACGCCGATCCGCCTCGGCAGCAGGCTGCAAGCCCTGCGACTCGAGTTTCGCGAGCAGAAACGCATCAACTGGAGTTGACACCCACGATCGGCGAGCAACCTGCGGCACAGCAGGTTTACGCACCGGCTGGAAAGCCCAGAACTTCCGCGCCTCCGCGAAATCGTACCCCTTGTTCGCGGCCGCGACCACTGGCGCATCGGACCGTGGATCCGGAGCGCCCATCTTTACCCAAGCCGTCAGCTTCTCGATCTGGTCCCCGGGCAACTTTCCCGAAGGAGGCATCTTTAGATTGTGCTGGTACGAGATCGCCTGCAGCAGACGACTTCCGGCCACATCGCCGGGGATAATCGCTTTGCCGCTATCGCCGCCTTGCAGTAGCCCGGCGCGCGTATCCAGCCGTAGTCCGCCGAGCGGCGTCTTCATCTTGCTGTTATGGCAGCCGTAGCACTTGCCCGCCAGCACGGGACGCACGTTCTTTTCGAAGAACTCGGTCTGTTCCGGTGTGGGATCTGCCGCGCAAAGCAGAGCCGCTCCGGCCCAAATAAACGTTAACGCGGCAGTCACGCCAGTCGGACGCATGGCTACATCACATTAGAACCCATGCGCGACCGAAACGCCAGATTACTTGCCGCGGAGCCGGAACGTCAGTCCCGCCATCACCGTCAGCGGATACCCTGGCGTGGCATGGATGCGATACGCCGGATCCTGGCCGGGCAGACGCGACTCGAAGTAGTTCTGCGTCTCGTAATAACTCCGGTCCAGCATATTGTCTACCGTGAAGTTGAACTCAATGCCGCGCCGGATTCGCCGCGATACACCCAGGTCCCATACCGTGTGGCCTTCAGCGCGTATGGTGGCATCTTCGCCGTCAAGCCGGTAGGAATTGATCGCACGCATGCGAAGCGACCCGCTCCAACCTCGCCAGTTCGTCAACGTCAAACCTGCATTGGCAGTGAACCGGGGAGCGCTGTCCACGTACAGGCGCGGCGCGGTCGCGCGATAGAACGCATTCGCCACCTGCGTGATGCCACCATTGAAACTCAGAACGCGAGTCAGTTCAACTGAAGCCTTCGCCTCCGCTCCATAGGCGCGACTCGGGCCCTTGAACTCGAACGTGCCATCGTCCGGAATGTACACACGCTCGTTCGAGCGATCGATCAGGAACAGATCCGCTACCACCGAAAACCGGCCCATCTGATGAGCCGCGCCGACTTGGAAGAAGTCCGTGGTCGCAATCTTCTCCCCGTCCCGATACTGCACCACCGCCCGCGCATCCGAGGTAGAAATGCCGCGTCCGTAGTTGGCGTGGAGCGTCAAAGGCACGCGCTGCGAAGGAGTAAATGCCAAGCCGAACTTCGGCTGCCACTTGGTAGCCGACTCGGTCCCGCTGCCATCGGCCTGCACGCGATCGCGTAGATCGAACCGGAACACGTCGTAACGAAGACCGCCGGTTGCTTGAAGCTTGCCCGACAGCAGGCTTATCGCCTGCTGCACGTATCCCGCGCCATTGGTGACGCGCACGTTCGCCCCGCTCGTCACGCCCGTAGGCACACGGCCCACCCGAGGATACAAGCCCACATTGATCTGGTTGTCGTGGTAATTCGCGCCCGTGGTCAGCAGACCCTGTAACCCGAGCCATCGCGTCGGATGCAGGTACTGCACATTCGCGCCTTCCTGGATGCGCGAATCGTGCTGCTGAATCGCATCGCCATTATCGGAATTATTCAAAAAGAATGTGAAATTCGAATACAAATCCCACAGCGAACGGCTGAAGAACGCATCGGCTTTGAGCACATCGGCCCCGCGCTCCTGCCGGTAGTACACCCCGGCGGTGCCGGCGCGATGCATCCCGCCATTCGTCGAATCCACGGCCCCCAAGCGACCCAAACGCCCGGCCGCGACTTCGTCCAGCGGAATCTGGCCCGACGAATAATAGTCATTCAAGCCGCCGTTGAACTTGAACCCGAGCGCCTGACCCTCCGCAAGCCGTCGAGTAACGTTCGCGGTCAGGTTGTTGCGCTTGTAGCGCAGCGGATCATCGAACGGCCCATCCGTCCGCGATCCTTCCCAGGCGATGAAACTATCGGTCCGGTCCCAGTACGGGCTCCACGCCAGAAACCCGCGAGCTGTGCCGAAAGAGCCGCCCTGCACTCGAGCGGTTAACTCGTCCGGCAGCGACTCCCGTAACCGAATATGCACCACGCCCAACCCGCTGAAGTCGCCGTACTCGGCGCTGAATGGACCGTTGATCAGGTTCACTTCCTGGATCAGTTCCGGCGTCACCAGCTTGAGTGATCCAAGGTATCCCTGCCCGTGACCTTGCGTGCCTTGATTCTGCTGCACGTTATCCAGCAGCACCTTCAACCCGCCATTCACACCGCCGTGATCGAGGTTGAAGCCGAATCGCCGGATCTCAACGGACTTGCCGCCGCCCTCATGCTGTCCGGCATTGATGCCGCCGTCGAGCACGTGGAAGATTTGATCGTCGCGGCTGAATAGTGTGCGGTCGAATACCTCCGAGTTCCGCCGGTCGACCTCAACTTGCAGGGGAGCAGCCGTGATTACGATGCTCGTATGAACGGGCGGGATCTCTACTCGCTCAGGAGTTTCTTCGGCAGTCGCGAGGGAACAGACGAAAACCAGGATGGGTACCACCGAATACGATAGTCTCATTGCCGTAGCACGATTTTACCGACCGTGTTACTACATCATACGAGACCAACCGACAGTTGGATGTACATCAGCCGCAAAAAAGTGAAGCCCGGCCAGCCTTGAAAGACTGACCGGGCAAACTCGTAGACAGAAGTGTGGGAAGCCTTACTTCGCCTTCTTCTGTTTCTGCTGACCGACACGCACCTTGTTGACGTTCGCCTTCTCTTCCTTATGAGCTTTCCAGTCGAAGCGCGAAGAGGCTTCCTTCAGGTACGCGTCAACGTCCGCATCCTTCGGAAGGACCGCCATAATGGTGGCGACATCTCCATCCGCGGCGGTGATCCGATAACGCTTCACATTGGGAATTGCCATGATTTCCTCAGTGTACCATGTCTTCTCCGGCCACGTGTCCAGGCCTGAGCACTTCGCGGACCTTATTTGCAAGTTGTTCACGCGTAAAGGGCTTCTGCAGGAAATCGGTATTAGGCTCGAGTTCCCCCTCGCGCACGATTTCACTATCGGCATAGCCGGAAACAAACAGCACGCGAATATCGGGGCGCAGCCCCCGCAGCCTCTGCGCGAGTTCCGGACCGCTCATCCGCGGCATCATCACATCGGACAGCAGCAACTGCACCGGACCGGTATGATTCTGCGCGATCTGCAACGCCTCGGCGCCTCCACTCGCGGGAAGCACAGTGTAGCCCTGCTCACGAAGCATCTGCGTCACGATGTGCCGCACACCATCCTCGTCCTCCGCCACCAGAATCGTCTCTGCGCCCCGCTCCGGCATCTCCCCCGAGTGCCCCACCGGCTCCGGCGTAGGCGGCTCGTCGATCCGCGGCAGAAAGATGGAAAACGTACTCCCGTGCCCAAGCTCGGAGCGCACCTCGATCTCCCCGTGATTCTGCTTCACGATGCCATAGCTGGTGGATAATCCGAGACCGGTTCCGCGCCCCTTTTCCTTCGTCGTGAAGAAGGGCTCGAACAGGTGACTCCGCACTTCATCGGTCATGCCGGTGCCGGTGTCCGACACTTCCAGCACCACGTAGGTGCCCGGTTTGATCGGCATCTCGCGAGTGCCGCTTTCCGCTTCCAAGAACCGATTCTGAAGCCGGATGGCAAGCGTGCCGCCGTCCGGCATAGCGTCACGTGCGTTAACCACGAGATTGACGATTACCTGCTCGAGTTGCCCGGGATCGACGCGCACCTTTCCCGCGGTCGGATCGATTTCCAGCGCGAGATCGATCTTCACCCCCAGCAGACGCTTCAACATCTGCTGCATATCGGCGACGAGGGCGCCCAACTCGATCACCTTCGGCTGCACGATCTGCTTACGGCTGAAGGCCAGCAACTGCCGGGTCAACGTAGTCGCGCGATCCGCCGCCTTCAGGACTTGCTGCATATCCTCGCGCGTCTGATCGCCTTCGGGGAACCGCTCCAGAAGCATCTGGCAATAGCCGGTGATGACCGTCAGCAGATTATTGAAATCGTGCGCCACGCCGCCGGCCAATCGGCCCACGGCTTCCATCTTCTGCACCTGCCGGAACTGCTCCTCCAAGCGCTTGCGCTCGGTGTTGTCGGCGACCATCTCCACCAGGCCGGTGACGGCTCCATCGGCATCCCTGAGCGGCGCGTTCCAATAGCTGACGTCGATGCCCTCGCCATCCTTGGCGCGCCGGCGTTCTTCCTTACCCTCCTGCGATTCGCCCGCCATGACAGCCGTCAAGCGATCTCGAAACTCCGGACCTTCTTCAGGGAAAATCATCGGCAGCGGCTGTCCGATCGCTTCTTCCCGCGTGTAGCCGAACATCTGCTGCGCGCTCGAGTTCCACGTCCGTACGACGCCCTCCAGATCGAGCGTGTAGATTGCCAGCGGCGACGTATCGATCACGGCGCGCAACGTCTCATTGGCGTGGCGAACCGCTTCTTCCGAACGTTTGCGCTCGGTAATGTCACGGGAATTCAACACAAATCCCGCAACACTTGACTCGCGCTCGAAGCGTTTTCCGATCGCCTCCAGCACCCGCCATGCGCCCTTGCGATGCAGCACGCGGAATTCAATCGAGTGTGTCGCGCCAGGATGCTGCGCCCCTACCTCCAGCAGCCCGTGCACGCGCTCCCGATCCTCTGGATGAACCAGTCGAAAAAGATTCTCACCCGTCAGCGCGCCATGCGGGTAGCCGAGCATGCGTTCAAAGGAAGGACTGCCATACCGCACCGAGCCGTCCATGTCGAGCACGGTGATAATATCCAGCGCATTTTCGATGAGCGAACGGAAGTATTCCTCACTGCGTTGCAGCGCTTCCACCGCGCGTTTCCGTTCGGTGGCGTACCGCATCGCGCGAACCAGCAGTTGCCCGGTCACCTGGCCCTTGACTAAGTAATCCTGGGCGCCTTCTCGTACCGCTTTGATGGCGAGTTTCTCGTCATCCAAGCCGGTTAGCACCACAATGGGGACACTCGGGGCCTGCGCATGGGTCCGGACCAGCGTCTCCAACCCGTCGGCATCCGGCAGCGACAGGTCAAGCATTACGACGTCGAACTGATCGGCGTCCAGCTTGCTCAGTGCTTTAGAAAGCGTGTCTACGTGCGTCAATTGGATGTGGGCGCCCTCGGCTTCGCGAACCACTTCCCGAAGCAGCCGCGCGTCGCCCGGATTGTCTTCTACGAGAAGTACACGAATCCTATCCAATTGAATCCTCTACCCCAACCACTCAAACTCTTCCCAGTTTAGAGTACGAATCAGCCACCGGGAACGTGTAAACAACCGATAAATCTACTTACTTCCAAGCCGATTTTTCGCCTGAATGTCAGTTAAGTAACTGAGGCGGATAGCTTTCAAATCAAACGGTGTCACTCAGCATCTGGCGACGGTAATGCGTGTAACGGTGACAGATATTCACAGTCCTAACGAGCCGCCGATTGGTAGGGCGCAAAAAGCGAACGGGCCTGCGCATCAATCTTTAAAAAGATTGAAAACCGCAGGCCCGCTCGCAGTAAAACGTTTGTTAGTGCTACTTAATGCTGTACTTACCTTCAGGCGAGCGCACGCGATGTGCAGCGTGGCACGGCATGCAGGTTCCCGCCACCTTGCCGAACGCCGCACCGGCTTCTTCCGCGTTTTCCGCCTTGGCAGCAGCAGCGAGCGCGACCGCCGCCGCCTTG
>DASQDN010000673.1:0-13392 GCA_035634155.1 Bryobacteraceae bacterium
TGTCTGCGAGTATCGGTGGAGGTTTCCTGAATCGGTGTCGGCTCTTCTTCGATCGGCTCAGAGGCCCAGTCCCAGAAGCGCTTATTGTCGACGATCTCGCAACTGTTGCACTCGCCGAGTATCGCCTCGGCGTGTACACCGCGAGTGGGAACGCTGATTCGCTTGGGCGCGAATGGAATGGCAGGGCGGTACGCTTCCTTCAGATCGATGGGCCTTTCCGGATCGTTCGCGTTTCGGGCGATCGGGTCGAGAACGTACCCGGGCGCAACAGGCATGACTAACGAATTGCCGACAATACTGATCAGCCGGTTTTCGGTGACCGACGCAACCGAGCGATCTCCGGAATCGGGGGCAATGAATCCGTCCAGCAACATGAAGCGCCGGCCTGGGTCCATGAGCCACCAGATGATGTGATGGTAATGCTCCACATGCTCATTGAGATGTTTGAGAAGTCTGTCGCGTAGCCGCAAGTCCTCCTTTCGCGGATTTAACTCTTCGGCCTTGGTAAGCGCGTAGGTGGCTACGAAGACGGCGTCACCTGCTTTCAACTCATCTCGAAGCCGGCGCGGGGAAACCAAGGGAAAGCTGCGATAGCGATTGCGATAGCTGACGTGAGCATAGCGAACGATGCTGCGCGAACCGGGCGTCACCTCACCTATGGCGGTGGAGAATCGAACTCCTTTGATGCGAACGCGGGATACCTGCTGGGCAGCCGGGAGGACGCAGCGGAAGGCAATCAAATGCTCACGGCCGGCACGATAGTCGGAGACCATTGTGAAGTCGGCCGCCACGGAGACAAAGTTCGGGGTCCCGCCGGCGTCTATCCAGAGCTCGAGCTGCATTGTATCGGCGAACGCCCTGGCGATGCGCGGCGCGAGTTCTTCGGCGAAGATCTTGTCGGCCAGGGCGCGGTCCCGCACGCTTTGGTCGTAGGCGCGCGCGGCGGCGCCGGGGCCAAACAGCAGTTCCCAGGTGGTCCAGTTGCGGGCGATGTAGTCGTTGATATCCTCGTTTTCGCGCGGCTCTCGGGGGCGGCGGATATCCATTTCGACGCGCAGCTCGCCCCATAGCTCGGTCACAGCCTCATCGGCATAGCGGGCGGGCGGCAGGTCGCTATCGGCGTACCCGGTGAGGATACGCTCGATTGCGTCAAAGCCGGGCGCCAGATTGATATCGCGCAAGTAGCGAGACAGCGTCTCGCGCCAACGAATGGCCTTCATTTCGTCGAAGCGCGTCATCTGAAGCGGAATGAAGAGACATTCCTGAACGGAAGCGAGTTCCAGGTCCACGCGGTAATGCTTCAAGACTTCGAAGTATTCGACCGTCATGGAATGGCAGTGGTTGTAATTGGCCACAACTTCGGCCGTAACGGACACCGATTCGCTTTGCTGGCGGCTGGTGACGACGGTGGCGCGCTGGCTGCGTACGGCGGTGGCGGCCTGCTGCGTTCGATCGGAGATACTCTGGCCGGCGGATGCGCTTAGGGAGCGCGCGGAATCCTGCCACGCTTCCGCGCTGGAACCGCCACCACCTCCGGAGACACCGAGACCGAAGAATCCGCCGGAGAACGGGATGGCCAAGCCCAGCCCGCCACCGGCGCCCCAGGTACGCGTGCTGGAACCGGCGCGGATGGTTTCAGAAACGGTGGAGTTCACAATCTCGGCGACATCGCGATCCCGGCTCAGGTCCGCGCTGAAGGATTCGGTGACGGTGCGCGACTCGGTGCGCGCGGCGACTTCTTCGCGGCTGAAGTCGGTTATCACGACCTGGCGCTTCTGGCCAGGCGCGAGGGGCAGCGAATACAAGAGATCGCCCAGCGAGTATCCATCCGCGCGCCATACTTGCCGCCATTCGAGCAGATGCCCGTGCGCGATGGAGGAGGCCTGGTAGGTTTTCGGCTGCGCGTCCCACTCGGGCATGTTGCCGGTAGCGATTTGTGTTCGCTCCTGCGGTGGAGTGGTTGCAGAGACCTTCGCTTCGAGCTGCGTGAGCGCATGCTGACGCTCGGCCGTCATCAGGGCCACGGGTGTGAAGCCGTCGGGGTCGGCGAGGGCGTGTCGGAGCGTGTGTTCGGATAAGGAGGAAGCGCGCTCCAAAATGGCGCCCATCACCTTTTCTTTGTCGGCGGTTTCACGCCAGGCTCGCGCGCCGGCTAAGCCTGTGGAACGGTATTTATGACTGTCCAACCGTAGCGGATCGAGCGACGACTCACCCGTACGGAGAATGGCTGTTCCGCGGGGCTGCGGTCCGACAGCGCCGGTGGCAGCTTGTGCCAACTGGGTATCCAACGTGTTCACACCGTATGCCAGTTCCGCGGCCAAGGTGAGCGCGGTTTGGGAAAGCGGCGGCAGAGGACGGGGCCGTGGAGGTTTGTCCTGGAACAGCGACGGATCGGTGGTGCGGACGAGCGAGTGAAAGCCGTATTCCTCGATGGTGCGGTTCGGAACGGCGAGACTGACGCAGCCGCCGGCGATTGGGTCCGCGGCGAAGACTCCGGAGCCGACGAGTTCCTCGTGCCCGGGAGTTCGGGGCGGGTTTGGTTCCTTGCAGTCACAAGCTGTGTCGCTGGAAGAGTCAGGCAGCGGCGCGAGATCCACCAGCACATCGGCTGTCTCTGCTGGATGTCCTTCGTCGGATTGCGCGAGCGGAAAGCGCTTGGTAGCTCCGCTATGTCCAGGCACTTCGATTTCGACGGAGCGATAGGAAGTGCGCGGAATCTCGATGGTAGCTACTCCGCGCGTATCGGCGTAAGACGCGCCGAGCACGTTCTGTGTGGGATCGGATGGGGCGGCGTCGGTGCGCACACCCCAAAGCGAGACGAGCTGATTGGCGGCTCGCTCCTGCTTTGTCTTGTCATGCAGTGCGATGCGAATTCTGAAAGGTCCGAAGGCGGTATCGGTGATGGGCGTTTTCGGATCCACACGCAGGGTGGGTCGTGGAGCCGCCTCGATGGAGAAAGTGGCGAGCGTGGGCTGAGTGGCAAACGCGAGGCGCTCGCCGGACGGAGCGCGGACGGTGATCTCCATGGGACCGGCCAACTTGGTTCCGGCCTCCAGCTCGATGCCGAACTTGCCATTGTCGGACACCGGAATGCGGACGAGCGATGGCCTGGTTTTCCCGTCCGGGTCTGAGATGGGAATGAAGACTTCAACCTGATGTCCCGCGTAGCCCGAAGCGGCGCCTGTGAGCCTTCCGTTCACTGTCATTGGCTTGTATCTCCTCACGCGATTGGCGGGTCGTCCACCGTGAGCCCGGTGGGGATGGCGACGTCGTCGATTGTGATTACCAGTTCGTCGCCAGGCTGCGGCGTTGTGGCCAGGTATCCGCTGAGCATGGGTTGAAGCGACTGTACGACGCGCAGTCCCTCCAGGGGCTGAGCTCCGACGCTGGCGGAGAAAGGAAAGGTGCCCGAGGGAGCAGTATCGAGTTCGGCAAGGACGCGCACGGCAAAGCCGGTGCTGGCCTGTACTTCTTCGGTTGCCCTTTGAACGGTCAGTGCGATGAATTTCATCCCGTGCTCCTAGTTGAGGACGAAGTCGATTGTGTCGAGCCAGAATTCAGTGGGCGCGGCGGGCATGTCGAATTCGAGGCTGATCCTGAGAATTTCGGATGCCGTGATTCCGGTCAACTGCGACGACCTGACCTGCAGGGTTTGCAGAGACATCAGCGTGCGATCCCTGGCGATGACTGTTTTCGTCCCCGTAGCGGACTCCTCGATTTTGATATCCACCTTCACCTCCGGAAGCGCCCAGCCGTTCTGTTGATTGGCAAGGAGGGAAGCTTGCGGAATGCGAACCTGCTGGTTTTTGCCATCCTCGATGACAATTTCGAGCTGCGGCGGCGGAGTCAGGTCGATTCGGTCCTGCGCGGTTGTCATGGCTGCACGCAAGCGCGCGGTGTCAACGGAAACGGGAGTGGTTCCGATGGCGCTGTTGATTTCCGCCTGGGTTATTGACGGATACAGACGACCCAGCCGGAAACGCAAGGCGTCGAACCCGGGCGGCAGGCTACCGGGCGCGAATTCGTACGTAATGGTTCGCCTTCCTGCGGCCGCGGTGGTTAGCACGCAGCTACGGTCCTGGTGCGGCACTCTCAGATCGCGAGCGGTGACAGGGGCTATGGGAGCGAACTCCAGAATGCTGGCTGCGACGGAGAGGGTTCTGGAGCCGCGATCGGCATTGATGTCGTCGTTGAAGTTATCGATCGGCTCGGCGAGAGCTCCGAAACGCCATTGATGGGAGATGGCGGCGCCCGTGGGACTCCTCACTTCGTTTCTGAAGCGCGCCTGCTCGGCCGCATTACCGTTGAGGATTAGATCGAAGAAGCCGCCGACAAATTCATTGGCGAGCGCCTGGTGGGTGAGTAGATCCAGGGCGCGTACGGGTACGCCTGGAAGCGCAACGGCGTTTTCGATGGCGGCCCATTCGCCGCCTTCATTGTCTTCCACGCCGGCCCAGACCGTGTTGAACCGCGCATGCGTGGCGCGCGGGATGTAGACCATCGCTTTGTCGCACGCGGCGCGATCGTAGAGACGGAATCCGGATCCGGTTATATCGGCGCGGCCGTTCGTGCGCTGACCGCTGACATCGCCGTCGAGGCCACCGTACAGTACGAGATAGTTGACGCCGGCTGATGCGGGCAGCGTGAGTTTGTGGGCGTTAGAGGCCCCGCGAACGTCAGTTGGCGCGATGGAACAGATTGCCTTCACACGAGCGCCGGCGATGGGCGTTTCGAACGCTCGAACGACGGCTTCACCACCGCGGGAGTGTCCAAGGATTCCCATGGAGGTGAAATCGACTGTGTCGCCGATGGGCGAATTGGGTTGATTGACTTGCGCCATGACTACGCGAATGGCGGCGAGCAATAATTCCGACCGCATTTCGACGAGGTAACCGAGTAGATTCGGCAATCCATGGGAGAAGCTCATGGAGACGATAGGGCGCGCAAGTTCGGCGAGGTATCTCTGGAGGTATGTGTAGCCCCTGTAGTCTCCTCGTTCGCCGAGTGCCGCCACTTTGAGCGGCAGCGTTCCGCCCGGGATCGGCGTAGCCGCGTCGACCGGCGCTCCTACGAACTCCCATGCCCCCGAATTGCCGTGGATCAGTGCGGCGAAAGCATACTTGGTTCGGCGCTTGGGTCGGAGGATGCGGTTATTGTCGGCGGGGTCGGCCGGATAGCCGATGGTTGCATTGATTCTTGTTTCGAGCCTGCCGGCGGCGTTCACTCTCATCAGGCCGCCGGCGATTGCGCTGCCGATCAGGTCTATCCTGACTTTGGTTCCATTCGTCAGCTTGCCCTCGGTCACTTCCTTGGCGCGCGCCGCTTCCAGCGTGCTGACACGATTGGTATCCGAATAGTTCAAGGCAACGAGAGTATCTTCGATTAAAGGCACTTCCACCCAGATTTCGAGCGGGTATTCGCGGACGTGACCGGTGGCCCTGCCAATCGTGAGCGCGCTCTCGTCCACGGTGAACGAGACTGATTCCGAGGTTTCCCCTTTCTCCCGGGTGACGGTGGCCGAACCGCCCGGTGTGCCGGCCGCCTTCTTGATTGCTTCTTCGATTTCGGGGGTGGTAGTGAGATCCGCGTTGGAAGCGGCGGACGATGCGATCGATCGGAGCAGGGCGTCGCGAGTGGCCTTGCTGGCCTCTTCGGGGGAAAGCAGATCTGCGCTCTTAGCGGCCTTGATCTGCTCCAGTGTGCGGTCCAGGTTGCGTGCGGCGTCCTTGGCCATGGCCAATTTGAACGCCTCGCCGGCGAAAGCTTCGCTGGTTCCCATCGCGGTGGTCAATGCGGCCATCGCGTTCTTCTGGTTGTTTGTGAGGCCCGTGAGGTCCTTGAAAACGTCCTGGCCTAGCATGTTGAGCGCCGCTGTCATGCCGGTTGGATCGGGCAGCGAGGGCAGCGCCTGGAACTTCACCAGCGCGTCAGGCAGCGCGGTCGGACGCAGGCTTCCCGGCGCCGCAAAGCGACTGTCGGTGGAGACCGGACTGATCGCAGAAGGCGTTCCGGGCAGCGGAAAGTCCTTCCAGCGCCAGAAGCGGTCTTCTTCGATGACTTCGCAGCTATTGCACTTGCCGGGCATCGCCTCGGCGAATACACCCTTGGTGGGAACACTCAGGCGGCGCGGCGGCGAGGGCTCGACTTCATAAAGGCGCTCCAGGGCTTTCTGTGGATCTTCGTTTTCGGCGAGGGCTTCGGCGAGGACGGGATCGAGTTGGAAGCCTGCAGCCACGGGCATGACAAGGCAGTTGCCTACGATGCCGACCAGCCGGTTCTCCACTACAGACGCGACCGAACGCCCGTCGGACCGAGGCGCCTCGAAGCCGTCGAGGAGCATGTAGCGGCGGTTCGCATCCATGCCCAACCAGATTGCGCGGTGGTAATACTCGATGCTGTCGTTCAGATGGCGAAGCAAACGGCGTCGAAGACGGCGCATTTCCGCGAGCTGGTTTCTTTCTTCGGCACGGCTCAGTTGGCTGGCGGAAAGAAAGGCGGGATCGCCTTTCAAGACATCGTCGTTGACTGCACTGTTGAAGAGCGTGCCGCTGAACCGCTCGGTTGCATAGGTGACGGAGCCGGATTCAACAACGACCTTGGAGAACTCGGGCAAATCGAATTTGGTTTGGATGGAGAGGCCTGCGATTTGTGCGCGCGTGAGCCGCGGCCCAGCGCCGGTGTTATTCAGCTCGATTTCCATGAGCCCGTTTTCGGAGTAGCGAGAAGCAACCGTGATGGCAAAGCCGCTCTCGTGCTCGCGGCCATCGCGGTCGATGAGCATCACTTGCAAACTTTCAAGGAACGCGTGCGCGATCTCCGGAGCGATCTCAGCGCGGAAGATTCTGTCGCGCTTGGCCTGATCGCGCTTGTAGCGATCGTAAATCACTTCGGGATTGATGTTGAGAACCATCCCGAAAAAGCGCCATTCTGTTTCCTGCACGGCGACTGTCGCATCCTTGGGATCTTTGGGGCGCGCAATGGAGACGCGGATGCGGAGGCTACCCGTCATCTCTTCGATGGGATCGTCCGCATAGCGGCGATCGGGGGGTAGCACTTCGGGAGAGTTCAGGCGGCGAATGGCCTCAAAGCCTGGCGTGACGGCTCGGTTGCGGCACGCGTTGAACAGAATGTCGTGCCAGCGCAGGACCTTCGGGTCGTCGAAGACCGTCATCTCCAACGGGACGAACAGGCATTCCTTGGCGCTCGCGATTCGTTCATGGACTGCGAAATGGCGGAGCACTTCGAAGTATTGAATGGTCAAGGCATGGCAGCGGTTGTAATTGGCGATCACCTCCGTGGTCGCTGTGACACGCTCGCGCTGGCCTACGGTTTCGACCACGGTGGATCGCTGATTTCGGACCGCGGATGCGCCTTGCGACACGTTATCGCGGAGTTGATTGAGCGTTTGGCCCGTGAGGTTGCGTGAGTTGTCGCTCCAGGCAGTGGAACTGGCTTTGGCGGCGCCGCCGCCCCCACCGATCACCAACGGTCCGATGGCGAGGCCGAATCCACCGCCGACGGCCGCGGTGCTAGCGCGCGAGCCGCCACGAAGCGATTCGCTGAAGGCGACGTTCGCGATCTCATCGATATCGCGATCGCGGCTGAGGGTGGCGCTGATCGCCTCGGTGGATTCGGTCGCTTCCGTTCTGGAGGCTTCGTCCAATCGATCCCACGCGATGACTGCCATCTGCTTCTTTTGGCCGGGCGCCAGCGGTACACTGCGGACGAGCTCGCCGAGGGAATACCCATCGGCGCGCCATTCCTGCTTGAAGTGAAGGATGTGGCCGTGCGCGATGGAAGTGGCCTGATAGAACTCAGGTGTTAGATCCCAGTCCACCGGATTGCCCTGGTTCAGGGCGCCACGGCCGGCGAATGGCTTGGCGCGCCAGTTCAAGTATGCCGCCAGTGCTTGCGCGGAGACTCTTCGCTCCAGCGTCATGAGCGACTCCGGCGTGAAACCATCGGGATCTTCCAGCGCTACTTTGAGGGCCGCCGGAGGGATCTTGGCGACGGCCTGGCGGACGGCGATCTCCATGGCCCGGTCTTCGACGGAGTTGCCCCACTCGGCCGCTCGGCGGACACCGGAGGCTTCGAGTTGGCTAACGTCCAGGTAGTCGGCAACGTTTGTGTCGGTGAGCGCGGCGGCGGAGCGATCCGGGTTGGCTACCACCGTGGCCAGCCGGGCCATCGTGCGAGCGCCATCGGGCGATGGCGCCGACGCCCGACGCAGGTCAGATGAAATCAACGGGGCTTGCTCGATTTGCTTGGGGGCTGTCTGGATGGACAGTGACGATGCGCCTAACGTTTTAGACAGCGTGGCGCGGTCGAAGGCGAGAGATGCCACTTCGGGAAGGTTCAGCTCGGTGCGAACGGTGTCAGGAAGGGTGAGTCCCTTAATAGTCGGATCGGTTGTGCGGACCACTTTGAAGAAATCGAATTCTTCGAGGGTACGGTTGGGGACGGTGAAGTCCTGACACCCGGATCCGAGATCGGCGGAGAACGCTTCGCCGTTCACCGCCAGCTCTGTGGAGCCGGGGGTGGCCGGAGGAGGCGCATCGCATCCGCACTCGGTTTCGGCGGAGGGCTTCGCGGCGATGAACAGCAGCAGCGGCTGCGGGATCCAGTTATCGGCAGTGACGGTAATAGCGTGCCGAACCAGCGTTGGGCCGGCTCCGGTTTCCGCGGATGCCGCTGCCAGCCGTTGGCGCTGCACCGGCCCCGCGAAGTAGCCGCTGCGGTCGGTGATGCCGGAGAAGATCGGGATCACCGGCGCGCCATCGCCCGAAGTACCAACCACCCTTACTTCAAGCGCGGCGGCCGATGAATGATCGCCCGATGCTCCGCTTGCAACAAAGACTCGTCCGTGGATGCGGGTCCGCAAATCGACTGGCGGGGCAACAGGAGCAATCACCAACTCCAGATCGCGGCGCTGCACTCGCAACGGCTTAAGGGTGGACGTACCCTCTTCGACGAGGCTTGAGAATTGCTGACGCGTTAGTGCTTCGCCGGACGGCGAAAAGACAGTGACGACCGCGTCGCTTGGAATCGGATCCCCGGGGTCGAGTGAATAGCTGCCGTCATCGCGAAGCGCTATGGAGCGCTCAAAGAGTTTTTGTATGCCGTCGAATACCGCCGTGTAAGTGAAAGCAAGCCGAAAGCCGCCCCATACGGTACTCGTGTTTCCATCGGCCGCCGCGATCTTTCCATAAAAGGTCATTGCACAGGCCTCCAACGCCGAACGGACTGGCTGCCAAGCGTATCACTCCTGAGGGCGCAACGGGGGGCCCAGAACGGGCATGTTCGACAGCGTACTGGCGAACCTGGGAGGCGGCAAAGACGGTTGTGCCCTTTCATTGAAAACTTCTCTTTCCAAGGGCGCCGATTTCGTTTCAGAAAAGCGCTTTAGGAAGCGAGTATGAAAGTGCTTATTAAACATGCGGCGCTCACCGTCGTCCTTTGCGTAGCGGCGGTCGCAGAACAACGAGCGATTGAAACAGCGGAGCAGGAAGTCACGATATACATTCAGGATCGCGCTACCGTTCCGTTGCCCGTGATTAATCGCGCGATGTCACAGACCTCCGCGATTCTGGAAAGCGCAGGTATCCACCTTGTCTGGAAGCGCGGAAGCACGACTAAGGGGAACCGATGCCGAGCCCCGATTCATCTCGTGATTGAGAAGACAGCTCCGCCGGAATTACGGCACGATGTCATGGCGTCCACCGAACTAAGTAGTGGCGACATCACTGTCTACTATGACCGCTTTTGGTTAACAGCGATCAACTGGCCAAGCCTGGCTTCCGCTCATTTGGCGCAGGTCTTCGCGCATGAGATTGGCCATTCGCTGCAACGTTTGAACAGGCATTCGGATACCGGGATTATGAAGGCTCGCTTCAGATCGGCCGACTATCACGATATGCAAGCAGGATTGATGCGATTCTCATCCGAGGATGCCGATTTGATTCGGATGAATGCAACGCGCGCGTGTTTAACGACGCGCGCGTCAGCGGAACGCGAGCCTCGTCCGTGAGGCTCGCGCTTGGGTTGCGAGGGGGCGCTAGACCAATGCGTGGTTTAGGAAAGCAACAACCGACCGCACGTATTGTTGCGGAGCCGTGGTCATTGCTTCGTGCGCCTGACCGTCGAGCGATTCGATGGCGACATCCGGCAGCACGGGAGCGAGCAGGTCTGTCGCATATAGCTTCCTTGGCGAGAGTGATCCGATTTGCAGCAGCACCGGCATTCGCAGCCTGCGAAAGAGCTCGGGGTCGAAATCGTACCTGGTCAACGCTCGCAAGTCACCGAGTGAGGCCTTCGCATCAGCGACGATGGGAGCCCAGAGTTCGCTGTTCTTCAGTTCGTGGAGCTCTTGTGCAGGCACTTGGAGAACTTCGTGGAAGAAGGCATAGCTCATTCCGGACCAGTCATTGTCCCGCGCGTAGGCTTCGAGCTTTTCCATGTGGCGGCCCATCAGGCTTGGCCGAGGCGGCTCATACAAGATGAGTCTTCGAACGATAGCCGGCGCCAGCATGGTGGCCGCGCGCAGGGCGACCTGGGCTCCATAGGAATGGCCGAGGAGGAAGACCTGCGCACCAATTGTCCGGATAAGTTCGACCAGGTCGCTGGCTTCGTCTTCAAGGCGGTGATCCGTCGTGCTGCTTGTTTGTCCACGCCCTCGCCGCGCGATGGCGTAGACCGTGAACTCTTGCGTTAGTGAAGGAAGGACGAACTCCCAGTTCGTCCAGTGGTCGCTGAACCCGCCGTGTACGAGTACGAGCGGCGGAGCACCGGCGCCGCCGGCGTGTTTTGCATACGACACATGAATGCCGTTGCTCGTTTGAATTTTATGCAATGGGTCGCCTCTATCCTGCTAACGCGTGAAACGCGGGACGCGAGGATCGGGCAACGTGTACGGCGACGCTTACGAGGAATGGTCCCTGCGCGTGTCGTTAGCGCGATTGTTTGTCGAGCCTTCGACCCGGTCAACGCCACTATCGCCGGGTACCAATCGGTGCTCGTCCATATCGAGGGCGCCGCTGCCGTCCAAGAGATCCACTGCGCGGCGGGCATGTGCTTCATCGGTGCGTAACGTTAGAACGACGCCGCCGTGACGGAGGGCCGCTTCAAAAAGCCGCGCTTCTGATTCGTCGACTCCAGCCTTCATTAAGGCTGCCATGACTCCGCCGACCGAGGCGCCCAAACTCGCGCCGATAAACGTTGTGGCTAATGCGCCGGCAAGGACTAGCGGTCCGATACCCGGTACAAGCAACGACGATACGCCACCCGCGACCGCTCCAAGGCCGCCGCCGAAGGCAACACCTTTGCCAACAGCGCCCATCAACTTTCCCGTAGAGTCTTCGTTGGCGTTGACGTGCTCCTCAGGGCGGCTGAGTTCGTGACCCTTGATGATATCGATCTGATCGCGTGAAAACCCGCTGGCGACCAATTTATCCGCCGCCTGGCTCGCGTGGTCATCAAACTCGAAAAGGGCTACTACGGTTTTAGCGGTTGAGATAGTTTCTTCCATCGTGGTGTCCTCATTTAAGAGATAGCCAGGACGGCTGCGCCGCTACATTCTATTTTCCTCGGCTACGACGCGAGTAGATCGCGCACGACACGACCGTGCACATCGGTGAGACGGAAATCACGGCCAGCATAGCGATAGGTGAACTTCTCGTGGTCGAATCCGAGCAGGTGCAGCAGGGTGGCGTGCAGATCATGCACGTGCACCTTGTTTTCCACTGCCGCAAAGCCAAACTCGTCGGTCGCCCCGTAGACGAGGCCTTTCTTCAAGCCTCCCCCGGCCAGCACGGTTGTGAACCCGTAGGGATTGTGATCGCGCCCATTCGACATGCCTGAATTGGCTCCAGGGTCCGGCAGTTCCACGGTCGGAGTGCGGCCGAACTCACCGCTACAGATCACCAGCGTGTCCTCGAGCATGCCCCGCTGCTTGAGGTCCTTGATGAGCGCAGCGATGGGTTGGTCACATTCGCGAGCGAGACGGCCATGATTCGCCTTTATGTCATCGTGGCTGTCCCATGGCTGACCCGCGCCGTGCCAGACCTGGACAAAGCGGACGCCGCGTTCGAGCAGGCGCCGAGCCATCAGCATCTGCCGGCCCTGCACGTTGTCGCCGTACATCTTGCGAATGTGCTCGGGTTCTTTGGCGAGGTCGAACGCATCGTCGGCTTCCATCTGCATGCGATAGGCGAGTTCAAACGACTGCACCCGGGCTTCGAGAAGGGCGTCGTTCTGCCGCTTTTCGTGATATCCGCGGTTCAGTTCCTCCAAGAGCGTTAACTGTCGACGCTGCTCCTTCAAGTCTGTGTGATGGTTGCGGATGTTCTCGATCAGCTTTTGTATCTGGTTTTCCCGAGAGTCGATTAGCGTAGCTTGGTGCGCGCCGGGGAGGAATGCCGATCGCCAGTTCTGATTGCCTTGCGTGGGAAGACCGTCCGGACAAAGGACGATGAATCCGGGAAGGTTTTGATTTTCGGAGCCAAGACCATAGGTGACCCACGATCCGAAGCTTGGCCGCACCTGACGAACATCGCCGCAGTTCATCATCATGAGAGAAGGCTCATGATTCGGTATGTCCGTGTGCATCGAACGAACGATGCACAGGTCGTCGACGCAGGCGCCGATGTTCGGGAATATCTCGCTCACTTCAGCGCCGCTTTGACCGAAGCGTTTGAACTCGAACGGCGATGGGAAGGCCGCACCGGTTCGCCGTTCTGTCTTAAGGGTGACCGGGATCGGCCTCCCGCCGTAACGGCTGAGGGAAGGCTTCGGATCGAACGTATCTACGTGCGACAGACCGCCGTTGAGGAAGAGGTGAACGACGCGCTGTGCCTTCGCCGGAAGGGGCGGGGCTTTCGGCGCGAGCGGGTTAACGGCCTTATCGATTGGCGCGGCGCGCAGCCGACCGGCGTCGCCGAGTAGTGATGTGAGTGCGACAGCACCCATACCCATGCCGCAACGCGACAGCATCTCACGGCGGGTGACAAACAAATCTTGACGTTTCATACTGAGTCTCTCAATCTACAAACGCGAACTCGTTCGTCTGCAGCAGCACCTGCGCGTATCGCGCCCAGACACTCATCTGTTCCGGAGGCGGGCCGGCAAAGTCATTCCTTGCACTCCAGGATTGTCCGCCGCTATTGATAACGGGAGCCCAGCCGAAGTTGTCGTTCTCGGGGTCGAGGCGGCCATCGACGATGAAGTCGATCGTATCGCCGTGTTCAACGGCAATGCCATTGAGGCGGGTTTCGGCGGTGGAGCCGTTCACCGCCCAGGAGGCGATTTCACCGTCGCGACTCGACACGATCCTACCGCGAACGCCGTCGCCGTAAGGCACCGCGCCCTGGCCGTGGCGAAGCGTACCCTCAATGTTCA
>DASQDN010000674.1:0-4305 GCA_035634155.1 Bryobacteraceae bacterium
ACAAATAGAGAGGTACCTACACAGACTATGGCTTCCGCGCCTGTTCGCACTTATGACCCGCCGGCCCCGGCCGGTTCCGCCACCATCGGCAAGGCCGTGATGATCAAGGGACAGATCTTCAGCCGTGAAGACCTGGTGATCGACGGCGAAGTGGAAGGAACGGTGGAGGCGCAAGAGCACCGCGTCACCGTGGGACCGAATGGCAAGGTCCAGGCGGGCGTGAAGGCCCGTGAAATCGTTGTCCTCGGCTCCATCCACGGCAACGTGGAGGCGACCGATAAGATCGATATTCGCAAGGACGCGCGCCTGGTCGGCGACATCAAGACCGCGCGTATCGTGATTGAAGACGGCGCCTACTTTAAGGGCAGCATCGACATCGTGAAGGGTGGCGAGGCCAAGAGGAAGGAAGGCGCGCCGGCTCGTGACGCGTCTGCGCAACAGGCGCACTTCGCGGACAAGTAGGAACGGACTCTATTGCTTGGCCGGCTGAGGTCGCTATTCGCCGGCGCCGCTTCAGGCGCCGGTACCCACCACTCTTCCATGAAGGGGTCGAACGGGCGATCTCTGCCCGCCGAGCAGAGCCGGCAAAGCAATGGTCTGGACCAGTTCTTCGGCGCTTTGCGCGACCGATCAGGCTTGAACCTGCTCGACTTCGCGGGCGCGAACCAATCCAACGTCAGTTACATCACCAGCATGGGCCACCGGCTCTCGTCGGAAGATTTCGTACGCTCGCTGGAGCTTACGTTCGGGCAGCAGGACATCGTCGAGAATCAAGCCAACCCTCAGTTGATGGATCAGTTCCTGCAAGAGAACCTGGCGTTTCCGTACGACTCGTTCGACGGAGCCCTGGTTTGGGACGCGCTCCAGTTCCTTTCCCCCCACCTGCTGCAGATCACGGTGGACCGCCTTTTCGATACGCTGCGGCCCGATTCCAACCTGCTGGCCTTCTTCCACTCGGATGAAAAGGCCAAACAGATCCCGCTCTACAACTACCGCATTGTTGACCAGAAGAACATCAGCCTGCAGCCGCGCGGATGGGCTCCTTGCGGGCAGGTGTTCAACAACCGCGCGATTGAAAAGGTCTTCCACCGCTATAAGTCCGTGAAGTTCTTCCTCACCCGCGACAACCTGCGCGAAGTGATTGTCCGCCGCTAGCCGTATCTACCAGAGATCTGAAACCACCCGCGCTCACAGGAGCTCAAGGAAGGCGTCGAAGCCGTGCAGGAGGCTGACCTTCGTGCCGTCCACGTTGTTCCACCGCACGGCCGCTTCGACAACTTTGAATCGGCATGGGAGCGGTACGGCTTATACCCGCATTGGGTGTCTGAAAACGGCAAGCCGGTGATCATTCGCATCACAACGTTGAAGATCCTGCCGGCGTATTCCCGGCCGGCGGGTTGGTGGACGCCCATCAAGGAGCGGTCCAGTGCGCGCGAGCCGATGGCAACCGCCGCGTCCGCGCTCTTTACCGCGGAGGTGAGCTTGTCGATCTCGCTGATTGGCGACGAGAGGTGGTCAGCGCCTTAGGATCGCGTCGAGCGAAGAGGGTAACCGCTTCTCCTCGTTGTAAGCGGGGATGATGATGGAAAGCGAGTGCAACTCCAATCCTATCGTCGCTCTCATGGTTTTGGGTTATGATCTTTCCATATGGATGATTGGGAGCAACCCAGCACTACAGCAGCGGCGCGCGCATTTGCAGGCGGTGGCGATTCGGCCGTCAGCATCGAAGCGCTTGAACAACAACTAACCCAGGCGCTCGACCGTATCTCCGCCTTGGAAACGCGTGTAGCCGAACTCGAAGGACGCGCGTAAACTACCGAATCTCTGAACCTCCACCCGTATAATGGGGGTTCAGGGAGAATCGATTGTCGCTTGAGCGCGAGCTAATCCAGCAACGTACACAACGCATCCGCGAGATCGAAGCACTGGGTTTCAAAGCCTACGGTCAGCGCTTCGAAGCCACACATACCATCCCGCAGATCTTACACGAGAACAGTTCCAAACCCGCCGAAGAACTCGAATCCCAGCGCGTTCAGGTCAGGATCGCCGGCCGTATTCACACGGTACGCCGCATGGGTAAAGCCGCGTTCGCACACCTGATGCAGAACGGCGAAAAGCTGCAGATCTACGTGAAGAAGGATGCAGTTTCGGAGAACGACTATCAGTTGTTCACGCTTGTGGACATGGGCGACATCGTGGGCGTCGATGGATACATGTTCCGCACGCGCACGGGTGAACTCAGCGTCCACGCAGAGAAACTGCACTTCCTGTCGAAAATCCTGCTCGCGATGCCCGAGAAGTGGCATGGTTTGGAGGATGTGGAGACCCGATACCGGCAGCGCTATTTGGACCTGATCGCCAATCCCGACGTACGCAAGGCCTTTGTTACTCGGGCGAAGGTGATCTCTTCTTTACGGCGGCAATTGGAGGAGCGCGACTTCATCGAAGTGGAAACGCCGATGATGCAGTCACTATACGGTGGCGCGACTGCGCGTCCCTTCATCACACATCACAATGCGCTGGATATTGACTTGTATTTACGTATTGCGCCTGAGTTATACCTGAAGCGGCTAGTGGTCGGCGGGATGGAGCGCGTTTACGAAATCAATCGCAACTTCCGCAACGAAGGCATCTCCACGCATCACAATCCCGAGTTCACGATGCTGGAGTTCTACCAGGCGTATACGGATTATCGGGGCCTGATGGATCTCACCGGTGAGCTACTGCGGCAGGTGGCAGTCGACGCGGCCGGAAAGACGCAAGTGGACTACGACGGCCAAACGATTGACTTCGACAACATTCGCCGCTTCGCCATGCGTGAAGCAGTGGCTGAATTCTGGCGAGGTTCAGAGAAGCCGACGCTCGATCACGTCAGCGACCCTGAGTGGCTGCGACAGCACTCAAGCAAGGCGACTGCAGGCGAGCAGTTGGTAGATCTGTTCGAACGCCATTGCGAAGAACATCTGTTCCAGCCGACCATCATCTACGACTATCCGGTTGAGACGTCGCCGTTGTCGAAGAACAAACCCGAGGACCCGGCATTCGTCGAGCGCTTCGAGGTGTATGTCGCCGGGATGGAGATCGGCAACGCTTATACGGAGTTGAACGATCCGCAAGAGCAGCGACGGCGCTTCGAGATGCAGCTCGGGATGGCCGCGCGCGGCGACGAAGAAGCGCATCGTATGGACCAGGATTACCTGCGTGCGCTGTCTTACGGGATGCCTCCCACCGGCGGCGAAGGCATCGGAATTGATCGCCTGGCGATGGTAATGACGGGATCTAAGTCGATTCGCGACGTGATCCTGTTTCCGCTGCTTCGTCCTGAAGGCGACATCTCGATCGCAGAGGATCTGCGCTCGGCCGTGGAGTCGTGAGAGGCTTCGAGTTATTCGTCGCGCTCCGGTATTTGCGCGCAAAGCGCAAGCAGGCCGTCATCTCCGTCATTACTGTCATTTCCATCCTCGGCGTGGCTGCCGGCGTGATGGCGCTGATTGTCGCTCTGGCAATCAACAATGGGTTTCGCGGGACACTGCAGCGAAACCTGCTTGGCGCAACGGCACACGTCAGCGTTCTGGAGAAACAGCCCGGATATGGTATTGAACAATGGCAGGGCTTAGTGAACAAGCTCAGCCGGCTGCCGGGAGTGTCCAGCGCGGCCCCTTCGTTGTACGACTACGTACTGGTGGCAGGTCCGCGACATTCGGCCTTTGCCACTTTGAAAGGCATTGAACCACAGTCCGCTGCGAAGCAGTCTGAGGCTTTGGCGAAGTTGAAGCAAGGTTCGCTGGCAGGGCTCGACAGGCCCCGCGGGATGCCTGGAATCATCCTGGGATCGAAATTGGCGCAGAACACCGGGATGCTGCTAGGAGCGGTGGTGCGCATAGTGTCTCCGCAAGGCGAGCCGACCCCGTTCGGTCCACGCATGGTGGACCACTATTTCCGCGTTGTCGGCATCTTCGAGTCTGGCTTCTACGAGCTAGATGCGAACTGGGCCTATACGAGCCTGCATTCGGCGCAGGTGGTGTTGAATGTTCCCGACGTGGTGAATTCGATTGAGCTTCGCGTCGATGACATCTACAAAGCCCCTGAGATCGCAAACCAGGCCAACCGCATCATCGGTCCCAAACTCGCGGCGGCGCACTGGATGGACATGAACAAGCCTATCCTCAGCGCGCTCCAGATGGAGAAGGTAGTGACGGTGATCACGATCGGCCTGATCCAACTCGTCGGCGCACTGAACATCCTGATCGCTCTGGTGATGAT
This sequence comes from Bryobacteraceae bacterium, assembly GCA_035634155.1. Lineage (GTDB taxonomy): Bacteria > Acidobacteriota > Terriglobia > Bryobacterales > Bryobacteraceae > DASQDN01. The sequence continues at coordinate 4,264 of DASQDN010000674.1, forward strand.
GGTGATGGAGAAGTACAAGGACATCGCCATCCTGATGTCTAT
>DASQDN010000675.1:0-14497 GCA_035634155.1 Bryobacteraceae bacterium
CGATTCGCGGACGAAGAATTCGACGGGTTCGCCGTCAAGCCGAACGTCCGTGACTTGCATGTGTCGGGAAAGGTCGAACGTGACGGCTCGTCCAGTGGCGGCTTTTGCGGTTAGCTCGATCGTGGTTTTCGCCTTCAGGCGCAACTCCGGTGTGAGGGTCGCGTCGATGACGAAGTTTTCGGGGACCACTTGCGATTCGGGCTGGGGGCGAGCGCCGGTGCGCACGGCTCGCGATTGGAAACTGGTCCATGTATCAAAGAAGCGCCGCTCATCCCGGGTGGCAAGCTGGCCGAGTAGAATCTGCTCGCGCGCGCGGGGGTCGAGGATGGCGTCGAAGCTTCCCAGGGTTTTGCCGCTGATGGCGGCGAAGAACAGGCCGTTCTGCTCCCAATCGGTGGAGAACATGTCGAGAACGAGGCGCATTTCGAAGCTTTGGGCGATGTTCCGCACGACTGAGTCGAACTGGGAAGCGATCATGACTCCGGCGGATGGATCGGGCTTTTGGTCCTTCAGGAGTTCCAGCATTTCCGCGCCGCTGTTGTCGGTGAAGAGGAACACGGAGGCGATGAAGTGCTCATTGAGATTGGGGGATTTGGTGAAGACTGACAGAGCGAGCCGCTCACTACTGTGGGGCGGGAAGACCATGATTTCCGCGTCGGCGCCGGGAACGTCTGCAACGTAGACTGCGGCGAGGCGGCGTCCTTCCACGGGCCGAAGAAACATCAGATGGCCGTCGTTGAAGTAGAACTTCAGATCCTGCTTGGCGAAGACGAGGTCGCGCACGCGGTAGCACAGTTCGGGATCGAGGCCGGCCTGCTGGATGGCTCGGGCGAGAGCGGCGGATTGACCGTCGGCTGCCTGGCAGGGTCGGGTGGTAAGGACGAAGGCCACGGCGAATAATGCTAGAAGCGGCTTCACAGAATCTAGTCTATGCGCGAGTGCGGGTCGGCGGGGAAGCACGCCGTTCCTGCACAAAAAGCCCACTTGCGCTACAATGAGGTTTGCCGGACCAGACCAGTGCGCGAAAGCGCACTTTTTTATTGGCCGGAAGAAAGACGAAGCATGGCGGAAACCGGCCGAGAGGCCCTAGTCAGACGAATCACGGAGATCGCGACCGATGTCGCGCAACCCCGGGGCATGGAGATCGTTGAGATCGAACTGCTCGGAGCGGGTAAGCAGCGTGTGCTGCGCATCTTCATCGATAAGCCCGAGGGCGTCAGCCATGCCGACTGCGAGTTTATGTCGCAGAAAGTAGGCGATGCGCTCGATGCCGAGGACTTGATCCCCGGTGAGAATTACACGCTGGAGGTCAGCTCGCCGGGTGTTGAGCGTAAGCTCACCAAGCCGGCCGACTACCGGCGGTTTTCCGGTCAGAAAGCGAAGATCGTGATGCGCGATGCCGTCGAAGACCAGAAGTTTTGGGAAGGCATCCTGCGCGGCGTCGAAGGCGAGTCGGTTGTGATCGAGCCGACCGAAGGTCGGTTGGTGCACATCCCGCTTTCCGTCATCAAACGGGCAAACCTGAAGTTCGAGTGGTAAGTCCGCGGTCGTAATCTTTAGCATCTGTAGAAAGAACAAAGAAGGAAGGCAACCAGAGTGGCATCGATACTTGAGTCCATTGAGATTTTGAGCAAGGAGAAAGGGATTGACCCGCAGATTGTTATCAACGCGGTGAAAGATGCCATGCTGGTCGCCGCCCGCAAGCAGTTCCGTACTAACGAAGAACTGGCGGCTGAGGTCGATCCGAAGACTGACAAGATTCATATCTTCATCGTCAAGCGCGTTGTGGAAGAGGTGCAGGATCCGCTCAACGAACTGACGGTGGGCCAGGCGATGACGCTCGATCCGAACGCGGTTGTGGGCCAGGAAATTCGGATCCCGAAGGGTACCGAAGCGCTGGGTCGCATCTCGGCGCAGACCGCCAAGCAGGTGATTCTGCAGAAGGTGCGCGAGGCCGAGCGGGAAACGATTTACAGCGAGTACGCCGACCGTGTGGGCGAACTGGTGAACTGCACGGTGAAGCGCGTCGAGGGCCAGGATTTAGTGTGCGACCTCGGTAAGACCGAAGCGCGGCTGTCCAAGAAAGAGCAGTCTAAGCTGGAAAGCTTCACGGTGGGTGAGCGCGTTCGCTGCGTGATCAAGAGTGTGGATAAGACCGGCAAGAACGCCGGCGTGGTTGTGTCGCGCGCCGCGCCCGAACTGGTGATGCGCCTGTTCGAGCAGGAAGTGCCGGAAATCTACGACAGCACCGTGATTATCAAGGGCTGTGCGCGGGAAGCGGGGGAGCGGACCAAGATTGCCGTTCTCAGCCGTGACAGGGACGTGGATTGCGTCGGCGCCTGCGTGGGCATGAAGGGCATGCGCGTGCAGTCGATCATTCGTGAACTGCGCGGCGAGAAGATCGACATCATCGAGTTTTCCGAGGACCCGGTGGTGTTTGCCACCCACGCTTTGAGTCCGGCGAAGATCAGCCGTGTGTCGATTGTGGATGCGCTCGACCGGCATATGGAAGTGATCGTCGACGATACGCAGTTGTCCTTGGCGATCGGGAAGAAGGGGCAGAACGTTCGTTTGGCGGCGAAGCTTTTGGGCTGGAAGATTGACATCAAGAGCGAGGAAGAAAAGCGGCAGGAAGTGGAATCGCAGATGGCCGCGCTGGTGGCGCCGGGGGCTCCTGTGTCGGCGCTGCTCGATTACAGCTTGTCTGAAACCGTACTCGATCAGTTGTTGGCGGGTGGGGTGCATACGGTCGAGAAACTCGGCAATATGACACCCGAGGATCTGGAAGCCATCGAAGGGATCGGCGGCGAGCAGGTCGAGCAGATTCGGGACGCGGTTGTGGCGTATTACGGGCAGTACGACGAGGGTCAGGAGATCCCCCCGGATGGGGAAGCTCAAGAGCAGCAGCCTACCCTCGAAATGGGTGAAGAGGGTTACAATTATAGTGAGTCCGAAGAGGGCTCGGTTACGGCTGCGCTTCCCGTCGAGCCGAAGCCGCAAGTGGTGGAAGACACGGATACTTCCGAATCCGATCGGCGGGTGTGGGAAGAAGCAATACAGCCGACAGATGTGGATCAGAATGAATCTGCTAAACTTAATAGCGCGGAATAACGGTCTGGGGGCGAGTGCGGTGTTCGAAAGACGGACTAGGTGGTAACTCTGTCTTTCTTTAAGCAGTTCTTATCTATGAGCAAAATCCGAATCAATGAGCTCGCGCGGGAGCTTGAGGTAAAGCCGAACCGGATCCTCGAGTTGCTGCCCGAGTTTGGCGTCGAAGAAAAGAAGACACACTCGAGCTCGATTGACGAAGACGTCGCAATCGCGATCAAGAAAAAACTCGGGATTGACGGCGATTCGGATGGGTCACACGAGAAGCCCCGGCGGGAAGGGTACCGGGCGGTTGCGATCGCCGATGATGAACCCGACGAGGATCATCGCGTACCGTCCTACGAGCCGCCTACCGACCGGGATGCCGCTGCGCCCACACGGACCGAGATGCCTGCGGCCTCCGCGCCTGTGGAAAATACAGTGCTTGCTGCCGAGACGGAGGCGCAAAAGCCGGTGGCTCCGGCGCGTCCTTCGCCGCTGCGTCCTCCGCTGGCATCAGGTCCACTGCGTCCGCCGACCATGGGTCAGTCTGGAACGCGTGTGTCTGCTGCTCCGGCTCCCCCGCCGCAGGCCGCAGCGCCACCGACGCCCGCGTCTGCTCCGCCACAGCCTCAGCAACGAACCGCGCCTGCTGTTCCGGCTCCGCCCGCGCCGCAAGCCGCAGCGCCGGCTCAGCCTGCGCCTTCTGCGACTCCTGCTACAACCGAATCCGCGTCTCCCGCGCAGCCCGCGAGCCCGGGTCAGCAGCAGGCGCGCCCGCAAACTCCTGGAACTCCGCAGCCACCACAGTCCGGACCCGGGCAGCGCCCCGTGCTGCCGGCTCGGGACGTGCCGTTATTTACGCCGAAACCGGGCCAAGTGGTTTCTGGGCCGCGCCAGCCTTTGCCGCCTGAGATGATGACTCGGCCGGTCGTAGCGGAGCGTTCGTCGCCGCCGTCGCTTCCGGGCGCTCCCCGGCCGTCGCCGAGCCCTGGCGCTCCGCGTCCGCCGATGGCAAACCGCCCATCGTCACCTGCGGGTCCTGGCGCTCCCGCGCAGCCTCGTCAGCCCGTTCAGCCGCAGTTTACGCCGCGTCCCGGTGGTCCGCAGCAGCCTTCCGGCAACCAACGCCCGTCCATGGCGGGACAGCCGGCCGCTCGCCCGGTGGTGCCGCCCAACCCGGAACTTCTTGCTCGCATTCAGCAGAGCCGGCCTGGGCCGCCGCCGGCTCCGGGGCAGCCACGTCCCGGCGCTCCGCGCCCGAGCCAGCCTCGTCCAGGCGAGCCGATCTTCCGTGGGCCCCTGCGCCCCGGACAGCCGTCGCGTCCGGGTGGACCGACGCCCGGAGCTCCTTCACCCGGATCGCCGCAGATGCGCACCGGACGTCCGATGCGGCATCCAACCTCACCGCTGGGACGTATCGAACCCGCTGCTCCGCCGCCGACCGAACCCGGGCGCCGTCATCAGGCCAAGCGCCCGACGACTGACATCGACCGGAAGCGGGATGTGGAAGGCAAGCTCGACGGCAAGTTCAGGCCGTCACCCAAGCGCCAGGAAGCCGCGCCTCCGCCGATCGACCGTGAGATCACGATTGGCGAGGGAATTACGGTAAAGGAACTGTCAGAAAAGCTCGGCATAAAATCGAGCCTTCTGATCAAGAAACTGGTCGATAAGCGCATCTTCGCGACGATCAATCAGAGCCTCGACATCAAGATGGCTCAGGATTTAGCGCGGGAATTCGGGGCGGCCACCAACACGCTCAGCTTCGAAGAAGAGGCGACGTGGGAAGTGGAGCTGGCCGAAGAAACCAAGGACCAGGTGTCCCGTCCGCCCGTGGTCACCATCATGGGCCACGTCGATCACGGCAAAACGTCGCTGTTGGACGCGATTCGCTCCACTACGGTGGCAGCACGCGAGGCGGGCGGCATCACGCAGCACATCGGCGCATCTCAGGTGACGCACAACGGCAAACGCATCGTATTTATCGACACGCCCGGCCACGAGGCGTTCACTCGCATGCGTGCGCGCGGCGCAAAGATTACCGACATCGTCATCCTGGTTGTCAGCGCCGATGACGGTGTGATGCCGCAGACGATTGAAGCGATCGATCATGCGCGTGCCGCGAAGGTGCCGATCATTGTTGCCATCAACAAGATCGACAAGCCCGGCGCGCAGGTGGATCGCATCAAGCAGCAACTCTCAGATCGCGGCCTGTTGGCCGAAGATTGGGGCGGCGATATCGTAATGGTTCCGGTGTCTGCCAAGACTCGCGAGAACCTGGAACTCCTGCTGGAGATGATTCTGCTGGTGGCGGAAGTTGCGAATCTGAAGGCGAATCCAACGCGTCCCGGAATCGGCGCTGTGCTGGAAGCGCAACTGGATCGCGGCCGAGGTCCGGTGGCGACTGTCATCGTTCAGAACGGCACGCTGCGCGTCGGGGACTTCTTCATCTGCGGTCAGGTGTTCGGCAAGGTTCGCGCCATGTATGACCATCAGGGTCTGCAGGTTCGGGAGGCCGAGCCGTCGACGGCAGTGGAAGTGATCGGTTTGGACGCTTTGCCGGAAGTTGGCGATAACTTCCAGGTTGTCACGGACACGTCCAAAGCCAAGCAGATCGTCATGTATCGCGAATCGAAGTCTCGCGAACAGGCGATGTCGAAGAACAATCGCATCACGCTGGAGATGCTGAACCGCTCGGTGAAGGAAGGCGACGCCAAGGAGTTGAACGTCATTCTGAAAACGGACGTGGGCGGCACGGCGGAAGTGCTGAGCGAGATGCTGCAGAAGCTTTCCACCGACAAGGTGAAGATTCGCGTGATGGCTAAAAACGTCGGCGCGATCACCGAATCGGATGTGCTGCTGGCGTCTACGTCGGAAGCGGTCATTATCGGCTTCAACGTGCGGCCCGAACGCAACGCGGCGACGCTGGCTGAGAAGGAAAGCGTCGATATCCGCCTGCATACCATCATCTATGAGCTGACGGACGAGATCAAGAAGGCCATGACCGGCCTGCTCGACCCGACGTTCAAGGAAGTCTTCAAGGGACGCGCGGAGGTTCGGGATGTATTCCGGATCACTAAGGTCGGCATCGTGGCCGGCTGCTACGTCACGGAAGGCACGCTCAGCCGCGGCAATCTGCTGCGCCTGACCCGCGAGAACATTGTCATCCATACCGGCCGCATCGATACCCTGAAGCGGTTCAAGGACGATGTCACTGAAGTGAAGACCGGGTTCGAGTGCGGTGTCACCATTGCCAACCACCAGGACGTGAAGCCGGGAGACATTATTGAGGCGTTCGTCAACGAGAAGGTGGCGCCGCAGCTAACCTAGGCCAATGCCGTGCATCGGCGTGCTTACCCTAGAACTCCGGATTGACGACTCGCACTCGCTGAAGGATAAGCGGCAGGTCGTGAAATCGTTGAAAGACAGGCTGCGTCACAAGTTTAACGTCTCGGTCGCCGAGATCGATCATCAGGAACTGTGGCAGCGCGCAGTCTTAGCGGCTGTTACGGTATCTTCGGCCCATTCGCACGCCGAAAGCGTCCTTCAGAACGTGGAGCAAGAGGCTGCAACCCTGGTTGGGCCAATGCTCGTCTCGTCTAACGTGGAGTGGATCGAATAACAAATGGACCCCCGCCGTTCTGAACGCCTGTCTGAAGCCCTCCGCTCCGAGCTGGAAGAAATTCTTCAATATGAGCTGACGGACCCGCGCATTGACGTGGCCAATGTAGCGGAAGTTCTTATAAGTCCCGACGGCAAGCATGCTCGTGTGCGCCTGAACTTGAATGGCGATCGCGCCTGGCAGGAGCAGACGCTGGAGGCGCTTGATCACGCTAAAACATACATTAAAAGAGAGTTAACGCACCGGCTAGACATCTTCCGGCTGCCTGAGATCCGCTTCGAGGCCGCGCTATCGGCCGACATGCCGGGGCGCGTCGATTCCATCTTAAGGCGGGTTCGCCGTGGCCGTCCGCGCGACGGGGAAACCGAAAAAAAACCGGCCGAGTGAAACGCGTTGTGATATTTTTGTTTTTAGCCCTTCTGGCGGCGGTTCCGGTGGGAACGGCAGCGGGGCAGGTCGCAGCCCCAGTCCTAAGGCTCGAAGAGAGCATGGACTCGATGGGGACCACCTGGTCGCTCGCCGTTTACGGCAGTGACCGGTTCAAGCTGCAGGCGGCGGTGGAAGAAGCGTTCGAAGAGGTCCGCCGGCTCGACCGGATGCTGTCCAACTATCGTGGAGACAGCGAGTTGACCCTTGTGAACCGGCAAGCCGGAAAGGCGCCCGTGAGGGTTTCGAAGGAACTCTTCGAGTTGCTGGCGGCCTGCATGCGGTACAGCGAGGTAAGCGAGGGTGCGTTCGACATCACTGTCGGGCCGCTGATGAAGGTCTGGGGCTTTTACAAGGGCACTGGACGCTTTCCGCATCGTGCGGAGATTCGTGGTGCGCTGGCGAACGTCGGGTATCGGAATATCGTGCTGGATGCCAGCCGGCAAACGGTGCAGTTTCGCCGTCCGGCGGTGGAAATTGACCCCGGCGGCATTGGAAAGGGCTACGCGGTGGATCGCATGGTTGCGATCCTGCGAGAAAACGGCATCGTTTCCGGGCTGATCACCGCCGGCTCAAGCAGCATTTACGGAATTGGCGTACCTCCATCGGAGCCTAAAGGTTGGCGAGTGGTCATTAAGCATCCCAAAGATCCCACCCAATCCGTGCAGGAATTGTTTTTGAAAGATACGTCCATGTCAACTTCCGGCAATTACGAGAAGTTTTTCCGAGCCGGCCGCAAGATCTATAGCCATATCATGGATCCTCGGACCGGTTATCCCGCGCCTGGAATGCTGACGGTGTCGGTTGTAAGTTCGAAAACACTCGACAGCGAAGCGTGGACCAAGCCATACTTCATTAACGGCCGAAATTGGGCCTCAAATCATAAATTACCTGGTTCTCGCGTGTTTCTCTGCGAAGACAGATCGGAGTTAGCATGCGCGTGGCTCCAATGACAAGCCGGTTTTTGGACGCTTGCCGCCGCCGGCCGACCGAAGTTCGGCCCGTCTGGTTTATGCGGCAGGCAGGCCGCTACATGAAGCAGTACCGGGATATCCGTGCCCGCCACGGCATCCTGGACATCTGCAAGCGCCCAGACTTGGCAGCAGCCGTGACGTTGCAGCCAGTGGAAGTGCTGGATGTGGACGCTGCCATCATTTTCGCCGACCTTTTGCTGCCCGTTGAGCCCATGGGCTTGAAGCTACAGTTCATTTCGGGGGAGGGACCGTCAATCGACAATCCGATCCGCACCTCGTCCGATATTGACGCGCTTTCCATCTCCAACACAGATGACCTCGGGTACGTGGGCGAGGCGATTCAGCAGGTGGTGAAGGCGCTGTCGGGCCGCATTCCTGTTATCGGGTTCGTCGGCGCCCCATTCACCTTGGCCAGTTACATGATCGAAGGCGGGCCGTCGAAGACATTCCTCGAAACCAAGCAGATGATGTATCGAGAGGAAACACTCTGGCGGCGGCTGATGGGGAAACTTGTCGACGTGCTTGGGTCGTTCGCGCTGCTTCAGGTTTCGGCGGGCGCTCGCGTCATCCAGGTGTTCGATAGCTGGGTGGGCGCACTGGGTCCGGACGACTATGTGCGGTACGTGCAGCCGTATTCGCGGGCGCTGATCGAGCGCATCCGCTCGACGGGTGCTCCCGTGATCCACTTCGGCACCGGGGCGGCCGGATTTTTCCGGGAGTTGCATGCGGCCGGCGGCGACGTGATGGGTGTCGATTGGCGGGTCAACATCGACCAAGCGTGGATGGAGATCAGCTATCGTTCTGCAGTCCAGGGCAACCTTGACCCCGCGGCGCTGTTTGCTCCGCTACCCGAACTCCGTGCGCGCGTGCAGGAATTACTGAAGCGCACGGGCAATCGCCCCGGCCACATCTTTAATCTTGGCCATGGAATCCTTCCGGAAACTCCGGTGGAGAACGTGAAGGCGGTTGTACAGATTGTCCGCGACTTCAAGTCGTAGCGGCGTGAAGCCGCGCGTCCTGATCGTGGGCGGCGGCATCTCCGGCCTTTCCACCGCGTGGTATCTGGCCAAGGGTGGAATCCGCGCGACCATCGTCGAACGCGAGGCTCGTCTCGGCGGCGTTATCAAAACTGACTACGTGGAAGGCTGTGTGGCTGAAGGTGGGCCCGACAGCTTCATCACCGCCAAACCCGCCGGCAAGGAATTGGCCGAGGAACTCGGCTTGGGCGGCGAGCTTTTCGGGTCCAACGATCATCAGCGTGCCACCTTTATCTGGCGCGGCGGCCGCCTCCTGAAGCTGCCGGACGGTATGACTATGATGGTGCCCGGTAAGGTCGGTCCCATCCTCAAGACGCCGCTATTGAGTTGGCCCGGTAAGATACGCGCCGGCCTCGATCTGCTCCGTCGTCCGACCGGTGTTGAACGCGACGTTTCCATCTCAGCGTTTGTCAGCGAGCATTACGGCAAGGAAGTTCTCGACTATATCGCGGAGCCGATGCTTGCCGGAGTCTACGGCGGCGACCCAGCCGAGATGAGCGCCCTGAGCGTCGTTCCCATGTTCGTCAAATGGGAGGCTAAGTACGGCAGTCTCACACGAGCCACCTGGAAGGAATTGAAAGGCGGCAAGGGCCCGCTCTTCACGACGTTGAAAGGCGGCATGCAATCGCTGGTCGACGAGCTTGTAAAGCAACTCCAGCCAGACGTTGTTCAAGGGCAAGTCGAGAAGATCGAGAAAGGCTACCGCGTGCGCGTGAACGGGGACTGGGTAGACGCCGACCATGTGGTCATCGCATGCCGGGCCTCCACCGTGCTGCCGGACCTGCTTCCGCCCATACCTTACAACTCGGCCTCGGTCACCTGTGTCGGGTATAAGCGATCCGACGTCCCCAACGAATTACCAGGCTTTGGATTCCTGGTGCCGCGAGTTGAGCGCAAGGGTATTTCCGCCGGCACGTGGGTGTCGCACAAATTCAACCATCGTGTTCCTGACGACAAGGTGCTGCTCCGGCTTTTTACCACTGGGGGCAAGGCTGATGTGCTTGGTGAAGTTCGTGAGAAGCTCGGCATCACGGCCAAACCCCTGTTCGTGATCGAGAACAACTGGCCCGAATCGATGCCGCAGTACACCGTCGGGCATGCCGAGAAGGTGAAGATCATTGAAGGCATGGTGCAGGACCTGCCTGGCCTACACCTGGTCGGCAACGCCTACTACGGCATCGGTGTCCCGGACTGCATCAAGATGGGCAAGCAAGTCGCCGCCAGAATCGCAGAATCTTCTCTCAAACCTGCAAAACTTTTCGCCGCGTCGCCAGTTATAACCAGTAGAGATGACGCGTGCGCCAGACACGGCCAGCTTCGCTGATCTGTATGAGGAAAACTTCGACCGCATCTATGCGTACGTAGCCAAACGGCTGCGCGACCGGGCTGCGGCTCAGGATGTAACCTCGGATGTATTTCACCATGCGTTAGCGAATCTGCAAAACTATGAGCCGCGCGGGATTCCATTCGCGGCCTGGTTGTTTCGCATCGCGGCGAATAAGGTCTACGACCACCGCCAGAAGCAATATCAGGAGCAGAAGCTGCCACCGCCGAATCTGGTGGATCAGCAAGCCGACTACGAGGAGGCCGAGCAGACGGCGCGCTTGTTCGCGGCGGTACGGCGGCTTCCGGCCGATCAGCGCCGCGTGATCGAGATGCGCTTCGTCGACCAGAAGAGCATTCGGGTAACGGCGGAAGAGTTACGGCGCAGCGAAGGAGCCGTCAAGCAACTGCAACTGCGAGCCATCGAGGCGTTGCGCGCGTCGCTCGGGGAGGTGAGCCATGGCTGATATCTTTGACCGGCTCCGGTACCTTCCCGATGAACAGTTTCGAATTTCCTTGAAGGAGAAACTTATGCAAGCGGCTATTCTTCCGTCCGAACGCCCGTCGTATATTCCCGAAGGGTTTCGCACTGTGACCCCTTACCTGATCACAGCGCGTGCCCTCGAACTTATGGACTTCATGAAGAACGTGTTCGGAGCTTCCGAGAGGGCTCGTCACCTGGAGCCAAGCGGACGTTTGATGCATGGCGAGATGCTCCTTGGCGATTCCGTGGTGGAACTGTCGGACGGCAGTCCGCAGTATCCACCTAGTCCCGCCGCGCTGCATGTGTATGTTCCCGATGTCGACGACACCTACGCCCGGGCCATAGCAGCCGGCGCTGCGACCATCTTCGAACCCTCCGATCAGCCGTACGGCGACCGCGCGGCAGGCATCAAGGACATCGGCGGAAATCATTGGTATTTGGCGACTCACCTTGGCACTGGCGGCTATCTGCCTGCCGGGATGTATTCGGTTACACCGTTCCTCCACCCCACCGAGGCCGACGCGATGATTCGCTTCCTTCTGGAAGCTCTTGGAGGCGAAGAGCTAAATCGAAAGATGGACGGCTCGCGTGTCGCGTACGCGAAGGTGCGTGTCGGCACGGGCTTGGTCGAACTCGGCCAGCCTTTACCGAACGCGCATGCGATGATCGCGTCCACCCACGTTTACGTTCCGGACTGTGATGCCGTATACGAGCAAGCTCTAGCGGCAGGGGGCACGAGTATCCATCCGCTAATTGACCAGCCCTACGGGGAGCGATCTGGCGGAGTTCGCGACCCGCAAGGAAATCAGTGGTGGATTGCCACTCGAACAGGGCCGATGCCGTGAGTGTCAACGGACACCGATGTTCTCACGCCGGGGAAGCATCTCATCGGCCATTGCAATGTTGTAAATCACCGTTGCCACGACGGTAGCGGCCTGACGCAGATCGTCGGCGTGTAATCGCTCAAGGGTATCCATATTCGTGTGCTGGCTTCGAGTCTCGTACTCCAGCGGGTCCTGCTTGAAAGAAGGAGTGGGTATACCGGCCTTTTCGAATGCCGCGCAGTCGCCGCCGCAATCTCCGCGGAGGCGCACGATGCTGACGCCGAGGTCCTTCAGCGGCGCAACCCATTCCTGAAACAGCGGAATCAAAGCCGCATTCCCGGAGACGCTCACTCCTCGAATGCGGCCGCCGCCTGCATCCACGGTTAAGGCCGCTGAAATCCGCTTGTGCATTTCCTTCGGCCGCGGCGGCCCGTTCGAAGGCCGCAGGAATTCTGGAACGACCGCTGAGTCGGCGGTCGGCAGATCCGCCACATACCGAGATATGAACGCGCGCGATCCCAGCGCGCCCTGCTCCTCGCCTCCCCAGAGTGCAAGGCGAATCGTGCGCTTCGGCTTCACTTTCAGTGCGTGCAGGATGCGCATAGCCTCCATCACGATCACAACACCAGCGCCGTCGTCTGTAGCGCCAGTGCCGGCCGTCCAGCTATCCAGATGCGCACTTAGCAGCACGATTTCGTCTTTGCGGGTTGCGTGTACGCCAGGTAGATCCGCGAACACATTGAAGCCGTGTTCGCGATCTCCTGTGAACTCGGCGTCCACGCGAGCCTCCACGGTGACAGGCACACGTCGCTTCAAGAGGCGGGTGATTCGACCGTAGTGCTCGTTAGCGACCAGCAACAAGGGCACGCCCATGGCGTGCTCCCGGCGATATACCGGCCAGCCGAACGTGTAGTTCGTGTCGACATACATGGTTCCGCCGCTTGCGCCACCGGCGGCGTTGTTTGCGCTGGGCGTCAGCACCGCGGCCACTTTCTCGTCCGCCAAGAAGCGTCCGATGGTCTCGCGGAAGGCGAACATCTGAAATACCTTCTCATACGTATCCGACGGCGCGGCCGAATCATCTACAGGCTCGCGGGCAAAGTCCTCCAACTCTTTGTCGGAAAGGCGGTGGGAGAACGGGCGCTCCGGCAGCGGCAACGGCGGTGGTGATCCGAACAGTACAATTTTGCCGGCGAGCTTCCCGCGATACTGCGCAAAATCCTGCGGATTGCGAATCCCGACCGCGACCACCTCGCCGTGAACCGTGCCCGACGTACCAGGCGACCAAGGCGCCGCCTGCACGATCATAGGCGCCGTATCCGGAGTTACTAACCGGGCCCACACGTTCAGTTGCCGCCAACCCATGCCGAACTCGCCCCAGCTTTCCGGCCGCACGTTCTCGCATCCCATCGCGCGCAACTCTCGTTGCGCCCAATCCATGGCCTTGCGGAAGTTGGGTGAACCCGTCAGACGCGGGCCGATGCCATCGATTAGCGCCTCGGCATATTGCATCACTTGCGACCGCTGGAAACCTTCAGAGCGGAAGCGGTCATACGCGGCACGGTCCGGGGGCTGCGCCTGGACAAAGCCACAGCCAAGCACAAGAACCAGAACAAAACGCATCAGCCGATTCTATCCACCCGCGCACCGGGTCGATGGAGTAGCATGGCGTAGAGCATGAATCGAAGGACCTTTCTTACACGATGGGCAGGCGGGTTGGTGGCGGCGAGTTCTGCCATAGCGGCTCTGCCGAAAGCGAAGATCACGCGCATTCGCTATTACAAGGCGCCCACGGATGCGGCGGGCAGGCCTAACACGAAACAGCCGACCTTCAATCAGAGTTCGAACGTCGTCGTCGTGGAGACGGACACAGGGCTTACGGGGATCGGCGAGGGTGGCTCGCACGACACCATGGAGCAATGCGCAGGTCTCCTGATAGGCGAGGATCCTTTTCGAATCGAGCATCTATGGCAGGTGCTGTTCCGCGCGTACTTCTATCCGGCCGGCCGCGAGAAGACGCATGCGCTCGGCGCGCTTGATGTCGCGTTGTGGGACCTGAAGGGGAAGGCGCTCGGTGTGCCGCTGTATCAACTGCTGGGAGGGCTTAGCCGCCAGTACGTCGAGTGCTATTCGACAGGCTGGCCTGGTCCAGGGACCCCGCAGGAGAAGGCGAGAGCGTGCGTGGAATCGGGCTTTCGCGCGTACCGCATTTCGACCGACAGTTCCTCCCGAGGACTCGACCGCTTCGAAGCCGTCAATCGTACGTACGAGCACTGCCGACAAGTGAGGGAAGGGGCGGGCAAGGACGGGTCCTGGTGCATCGACTTTCACACCGAGCTTGATATGCCGGACGCCGTCACGCTGGCGAATCGCATAGAACCATTGCGGCCATACTTTGTCGAAGACTTAGTGCGCAGCGAAAACCCGGGAGTTTATCGCACGCTGCGCAACCAGGTGAAGGTGCCGATTGCGGTGGGCGAGCAGTTCGGTCCCAAGTGGGAGTGGAACGAACTCGTCCAGAATCACCTCATCGACTATGCTCGCGCGACCATTCCAAACGTCGGCGGCATCACCGAGTTCATGAAGATAGCCGGCATCTGCGAGACCCATTACGTGGGCCTGATTCCGCATTTCACCGGCCCGATTTCGGAATCGGCCATGGTGCATTGCAGCGTGGCAACGTCGGGCCCGGTTCTCATGGAGCTTGTCAATGGCGGCCA
>DASQDN010000676.1:0-15683 GCA_035634155.1 Bryobacteraceae bacterium
TCAGCGCCTATCAGGATGGGCGCGGCAAGCCCGTGTCGGGGCCTTTGGACGGAGACGGCCGCCGGAGCATCTATATCCAGGTGCGTCGCAACTTCATGACTCCGCTGTTCACGGCGTTCGACTATCCATCGCCGATCAGCACCATTGGCGCGCGCACCGCATCGACGGTGCCCTCGCAGCCGCTGTTGATGATGAACAATGAGTTCATCGCGGCGCAGGCGGCCACGTGGGCGGCGTCCGTGCTTGCGGGCGCCACGTCCCCTGCGGATCGCATCGCCCGCATGTACGAGGCGGCCTTTGCGCGCAGGGCAACGCCCGACGAGGCAGCGTCGGTTCTTGCCTTCGTCGATGCGCAAAAGTCTCGCCCTGAGCCCGCTGTGTGGGCCGATGTGGCCCATGTGCTCTTCAATTCCCCGGAGTTCATTTATGTCCAGTAGTCGTCGAGAAATGCTTTGCCAGTGCGCGCAGGGGTTTGGGGGATTGGCGCTCGCGGCTCTGCTGGCCGATAAGCAAGCGGCTGCCGCGGAGAACCCCCTGGCGCCTAAAGCGCCCCACCACCGGGCCAAGGCAAAGTCTGTGATCTTCCTCTTCATGGACGGCGGCGTATCGCAGATGGACTCGTTTGATCCGAAGCCCGCGTTGCGCAAGTATCACGGCCAGCCGATTCCGATGAAAACCGAGACCACCGTCTTCAACATCGGCAATAACGTGCTCGGGTCGCCTTTCGGGTTCAAGCAATACGGCCAGTCCGGCGCATGGGTCAGCGAGCTGTTCCCAAACGTTGCCACCTGTGTGGATGACCTCACTATCGTGCGATCCATGGTCTCGGATCACACCGAACATACAGCCGCCAATTACTTCATGCACTCGGGCTCTGGTTTTCAGGGCCGTCCGAGCATGGGCGGCTGGGTCGTTTACGGCTTGGGAAGCGAGTGTAAGAATCTCCCAGGGTTCGTGGTTCTGGAAAGCGGGCTGGTTCCTCCCGGCGGCCTGGATTTATTCGGCAGCGGGTTCCTGCCGGCGAGTTACCAGGGCACGCTGTTCCGCAAAGGGCCGCACCCGGTTGCCGATCTGAAGCCTCGCGAAGCGTCTGCCGAGGCGCAGCAGGCCAAGCTCGGATTGCTGCGGCAGTTAAACAAAGGCGTGCTGGAACGTTTTAGTGGCTTGTCGGAGGTGGAGGCAACTATCGCCAACTACGAACTCGCGTTTCGCATGCAGTCAGAGGTTCCCGACCTGCTCGACCTGACGGCGGAGACGGAAGCAACCAAGCAGCTCTACGGGCTCGACGATTCTGAGACCGAGGAGTTCGGTCGCGAGTGCCTTTTAGCGCGTCGCATGATTGAGCGCGGTGTGCGGTTCGTGGAATTGCTGACGCCGGCGCGCAAGGGAATCGATCGTTGGGACCAGCACGCGCGCATCGCCGATGGGCATCGTGTGAACGCGCGCGCAGTCGACAAGCCGATCGCGGGCTTGCTGAAGGACTTGAAAAGTCGCGGCCTGCTGGACGAAACCATCGTCCTGTTCGGCGGTGAGTTCGGGCGGACGCCGTGCGCACAGGGGGATGTCGACTCAAAAGACGTGGGTCGAGATCACAATCCGTATGGGTTCACGATGTGGATGGCAGGAGGCGGTTTCAAGCCTGGTGTGATCCACGGCGCCACGGACGATTTTGGCTACCATGCGGTGGAAGACAAGGTCCACGTGCATGATCTGCATGCAACGATTCTCCACCTGCTCGGACTAGATCATAAGCGATTGACGTACAGGTTCAGCGGACGCGACATGCGGCTAACCGATGTCCACGGGGAACTCGTGCGCGCGATTATGGCTTGAGCTCTTGCTGAATGCGTATTACTTCTGCTTGTGGATCGGCTGCCCGTGTGACTTGGCGGCCGATAACAAGATAACTCGCGCCGTTGTCGATTGCTTCTCGCGGCGTCATCACGCGCTTCTGATCTCCCGCTGCTGATCCCGCTGACCGTACGCCCGGCGTCACAAGGACTGCGTCCGGTCCCATGATTTCTCGTGCGCGCTTCACTTCGTGCGGCGAGCAAACGATTCCATTCACTCCCGCCGACATCGCGTTTCGCACACGAAGCTCGACCAGCTCCTTCAAAAGGTAAGAGATACCGTCACGCTCCAGATCCGACTGATCGACGCTCGTCAAAACGGTTACGCCGAGGATCTGCAAATTGCTGGCGCCTTTGCCTTCCGCCGCCGCCTGCATCACCTGATGGCTGGCGTGGACGGTGAGAAAGCGCACGCCGCGTTTGGCCACCTGGGCAACGGCTCGCTTCACCGTCTCGTGGATGTCGTACATCTTCAGGTCCAGGAAGACCTGCTTGCCGTTCGCGATGAGCTCGGAAACGAAGTCCGTTCCGGCCGAAACGTACAACTCGAGGCCTACTTTATAGAAGTCCACCGTGGGACCCAGCTGCGCCACAAGCGAGCGCGCCTGTTCTGCCGTCTCAACGTCGAGAGCAATGATGATCGGGTTATGGCTCATAGAAGGTGAATGGGTTTGTTCTGCCTTGGCGTCACGCGGCCGATGACAACGCCGCCGGGATGACGCTCGGGTGAGGCTACAAGGAGACCGCCGGAGGTTTGCGGGTCGTACAGCAGCGCTTCAACCTCGGCAGCTAGCTCGCGAACGCAGTGGACGCACGAGCCGGCAAAGTCGCGGTTGTTCTTCGAGCCGCCGGGGATGGCTCCAGCGCGGGCGTATTCAAGCGCGCCATCGAGGAAGGGAAGCGCATCGACATCGATCTCGAGCGTCACGCCGCTGGCCACCGCCATTTCGCGCGCGTGGCCCAGCAGGCCGAAGCCCGTGATGTCTGTGCAACCGTGCGCAAAGACCGGGGCAGCGTTCAGTGTGAGCATGGACCGGATGCTTTCCTCCACATGCTCGGTCGCAGCGATGCCGCGCTTTAACGCCGTGGCGATCACGCCTGTACCGAGCGGCTTGGTGAGCGTCAGCATATCCCCCGCGCGGGCGCCGGCATTGGTCCAGATACGCTCAGGATGAACTGAGCCAGTAACCGCGAACCCGAACTTAATCTCGTCATCCGAGACGCTGTGTCCGCCCAGGAGCACGCATCCGGCTTCTACGAGTTTGTCAGCGCCTCCGCGCAGGATGGCACGCAGCACGTCCACGTCGCCCTTGCCCGGATAACAGAGAATGGACAACGCAGACACAGGCTTGCCGCCCATTGCGAACACGTCGCTGAGAGAGTTGGCTGCGGCAATCGCGCCGAACGTATACGGATCGTCTACGATTGGCGTAAAGAAATCAACCGTTTGCACCAGCGCCCACTCGGGGCTGAGTTTGAATACACCGGCATCGTCGCAGGTATCGAAACCCACCAGCACGTCGGGATGATTCACGCGAGGCAAGCCCGCGAGCGCCTGGTCCAAAACCTTTGGACTCAACTTCGACGCTCAACCAGCAGCTTTCACGTGGGCTGTCAGCTTCTTTCCGTCCAAGCATCCAGGATACGTGTTAACCTGCTGCGCATGCGACTTGTGTTCTCCCTCTTGCTTGTGCCGGCGCTGTTTGCGCAGGGCAGCGCCCGGCCTGTCCAGACGTTTCAAACCAAGGCCGGCGAACTGAAGATCACGCCGGTTCGCCATGCCACCCTGCTGATAGAAGCCGGTGGAAAGGCTCTCTTTGTGGACCCATGGATTCAAGGCAACTACGAAGGACTGCCCAAAGCCGACATGATCCTGGTGACCGATATCCACGGCGACCACATGGACGTGAAGGCAATTGAGGCGGTGAAGAAGTCGGGCACGCAGATTTACGCTCCTGCTGCCGTCGCCGCCACCGTGAAGGATGCGGTCGTCATCCACAACGCGGAGAGTAAGACCGCGGGCGCGTTCACGATTGAAGCTGTGCCGATGTACAACCTGAAGCGCGGCCCGTCGGAGGGGAAGTTTTATCACGACAAGGGCCGGGGCAACGGTTATGTGATTACATACGCAGGGCAGAGGATCTATGTGGCGGGCGATACCGAAGGAGTGCCGGAGATGCGGGCGCTGAAGAACATCGATGTGGCGTTCATCCCCATGAACCTGCCTTACACGATGACGCCGGAAGAGGCAGCGGATGCGGTGAAGGCCTTCAAGCCGAAGGTCGTGTACCCGTACCACTATCGCGAGTCGGACATCAAGGCGTTCGCGGCTGCGCTGACGGGTACGGGTACCGAAGTTCGGCTGTTGAACTGGTATTACTGACCCAGCATCGACGTAAGCGCGCCTGAGTTCAACGTCGATAGCAGCGGCTCGACGTGCTTGGCGTCCCCGCTCGCTTCTATGGCGATGTTCTGCACTCTTGTCGTGGCGCCGGGTGTGTAGACCGGCTTAAACTGATTGCCTTGCGGGGTCCACTTGCCGTACGCAAATACGGTCTGCTTCGGGCTCCGCACGGCGAGCGTCGCGCCCTGCGTAGTTCCTTTCTGCCCGCCTTCCGGCATGGAAAGATTGAAGCTGTTGCTGGATATCTTCAGTTTGATCTCCACGTTGACCTCGCCTGTTTCGGCGAATTGTTCCTTGCTGATGGCGTCGATCTGCGGCCCGATTGCCCTTAAGTGCGCTTGACGGATCTCATGCGCCTGGTTGGTTAGCTGTTTGCTTTCGGCCGCGAGTTTTTCCGCTTCAGTCTTGTCTGTCGCCATCAGTTTGCGAGCTTGGCGATCGAGGTCGCGAGACCGACGGCTGGTCTCGTCGTATTCCTTCTGCTTGTCGGCGGGCAGGACCTTCAGGTCCGCGATGCGCTTCCGATACTCCGCGTTCTTCTTGTCGAGTTCCGCGATGCCATCCAGCCAGTAGTAGCGAACTTCGTAGGAGGCTCGCAGCGGCATCTTGCCGGAGCCGGTACAGACCGAGTTCGGCGCTGAGATGTTCGTGCGATCTTCCAGTCGCCACCCGGCGGGCGCGGGTGGTAAAGCCGCCTTGAAGGCGTTCATCGTTTCGATATAGAACTGCTTTTCCGCTTCGGTGGTCTCGCGCGAGCCGTCGATGCAGTCGGCGTGCAGCGGCAGCGCGGAGAGTGCGCAAAGCGTCAGGATAAGAGTGCGGGAATTCATGAGTGCTCCTGTTTTTCTAACGCGGAAGTTCCGCAGAAAATGGAGCACTCCCTAGAGGCTAATGGGTGTGCGGATGAGGATGCTTGGCCAAGTGCTGGCGGAGCAGGTCCTTGCCGTAATCGTTGCCGTTCGGGGTTCGCATCACCGCGTGGACGTGCTCGTGATTCGGCAGGTTCGGGTTCGGCACAACATTGCGCAGGCCGGCTGCGGATTGATGGTCGAACTCGATCAGTACGACAGGGCTGTGAATGCGGTAGTAGAAGATGCTACCGGGCGCCGTGCCGCCCACCCACGCGAAGTACGTTTTGTCTAACTGGCCGCGAATCTCATCCATCCGAATTTTGGCGTGCCCAGCGGACATGTTGCCGACGTACGCCTCAACAACTTGAAGTAACTGCTTTTGCTGCTGGGCATTCATCTCCGAGACGGGAAGGCCTGCGTACGGGATGACGACGTTGTCCTTCCAGGCTTCGGATTGATTGTTGTTGCGCTTCTTCTCGCGTTCCAGGATGGCCTTGGCCTGCTGGGCCTCGCTCAAGCCGTTGATGAGAGCGAGCCCGAGCTTCTGCTCGTCCTGCAGGATCATCGTGCCTTTGTACTTGCCTTCTTTCGCAATCACAGGCTCGGAGCCGACGAACATCGGCGTCATCACCACCTGATCGCCCAGCACGAAGTAGTTCACGAGCAGATGATGTCCTTCGAGCTGCCAGCCCCAAGGCTCCGTCTTCGACGGCTGACCCATCACCGTGATGTGGTAAAAATACTCGCCGTATTCCACGAAGTTGTTGGTCAGCTCCCCGAGTGTGTGGTTCAGGCGCATGATGTCGCGCGTGAGTTGCAGGCCTTTCGCGCTGAGGGATGCGCGCAGCATGCTTATCGCCGCCTCACGCTGCGCCTCGCTCATTTCCTTGAAGCTGACTCCCTGTCGCACGTAAAAGTGCTGGTTCATCCACTTGCGCCATTCCGGGTCGTCAATGTCAAAGGTGGTTTTCGAACGCTGCTCGGGTGTGAGCGCACTCAGGAACGCCTCAGCGGCTTTGCGCGCGGGTTCGGTGGTGACGCCGGTCGACTTGATGCCAAACAGGCCGGGCACAACTTCGCCGTTGGTGGTGACACCCTTAAATGGCTCGGCCAGACCTTTCTTCTCGGCTTCAATGGAGCGGGCCCGGAAGCGCTCCACGATGTCCCCTGCCGGACCTTGGCAGATGGCGGCGACAGTCACGGCGCTGGCGACATACAGGATGCGGCGTTTCATCCTGTCGATTGTATCGGGTTTCGATGGGGGCCGCGATTACTGTGCAAATCCGGGCGTGGCGAAGCGGCTGGAGAAGCGATCCTCGTCGTCCCGGTCTTGCGGGTAAGCGCCGGCATTCGGTGAGGAAGCGTCTCCACGGTTGCGCGTCATGCGGTCGTAGACGTACCCCCCGGCGCCGGCTGTGATGGCTCCGATCGCCGCGCCTTTGCCGCCTCCGGAGATGGCTCCGATGGCTGCTCCGGCTGCTGCCGCTCCGCCTATGATGATGGCGGATTGTCGTGTGCTGCGGGACTGCTGACGGGATCGAACGACCGGTGAGGTCGCTGTGGACGTGGAGGGGTCGACGGCGGGCTCCGGCAGACGCGTTTCAGCGCGCTCCACTGGCGCTTCCGCGGGCAAATCATGGCGGCTGCTGCTGGAACGGGTCGGACTTTGCGGCTCGGGGGCGGTTCGCCTGCGCTCGGCGGGTCGCCGCGCGGGGACATACACATCTCGCACGATGGTCGTGGCGGGGCCGTCAAAGATCGGCGATGGAGCAGCAGATTGCGGTGCAGGAACTGCCTCACCTGTGAAGGCGGGCGCCGGTGTCACCATTGCGGGCCGTGAACTCTGCCGGTACTCAAACGTGGCGCGTTCCGGGGCAGCGGCGGTCGACTCGAAGTGCCGCTCCGGTTCACGAATCCAGCCAAGAATGGCGAAAGCCGCCAAACCGGCAATTCCGTATTTCATCAGCCTGTTCTGCTGGTTTGCCACCATACATATTGGATGCGCTCCGATCTGTATAGGGTCCAACTGTCTGGCTGTTGTACGGGGTCTCCCCCACTTTCAGCAATGGGGCATCGGAGGTGACGGCGTCGTTCTCCTTGAGGGTTATCTTTGTGCCTTTGTTCTCAAACCTCACCAGAAACTCGGCGTCAGCCCAGCTCTTCGGCTTTCGTCGACGACACCTGTCCGGATACACGCGCGACAGCCGTGCTGAGCACCACACGCAGCGCCGCAGGGCTGCCGGCATCGCTAATCGTCACTCCGAATCGGGCAACTCCTGATCGCACGCGAGCACCGATTTCACAAACGCTGGCTGTGCTCCTCGTACACTAGCCACCACGCGGTAAGTGTTCGGACTCACGTTCGGTATGGAGAAGGTCCCGTCCGCATTTGCGCCCGAACTTGTCCCGCCCACGAGGCTGAACTTCTTGGGTTGCAGCGTCACCATCACCTGCGTCATCGGTACAGGCGCCTCGCCATCCTCGCGGATGGCGCCGGTGACCGTAACTCCGGGCCGGAGCACCAGTTCCACATCCTCAATGTTTGTATTTCCGACGTTGATCGATATCCGGGCCATGTACTGCCCGTTCTGGTCGCCACGTTGCGCCACAAAGTTATAGTTGCCGGGTGTGACGCCTCGCAGTTCGAATGTGCCGTCGGGATCCTGCGCGCTCGCCATTGCACGTCCGGCCATACTCACGAAATCTGTCTGAGAGGTCAGCATTACCATGGCGCGGTCGCCTTGAGTGGGGCTGATCACCTTGCCTTGGATACGCACGGTTCGCATGCGGCGCAGCTTGAAATCAATGATCGTCAACATCTGGCCAGGCTTAGCGCTAATACTTGCCTGGCGCCGACGACCTTGCACCTAGGAATACGACGAGGCCTGCAGATGAATATTGGCAAGGGGCTCGCCATCTTCATCCAGCACACGACCCGCGACAACGGCGTGCGTTTGCATACGTATGGTGACTTGCTTCAATGCCTGTCCTGGCGCAAGCGTCAATGGAGGACCTGGCCGGGTAGGATTGGTGGCTCCGTGATCCGTCCGAACGAACCCGGTGCGGTCCGCCGTGATCCTGTAGGAACCGGGAGGGGTATTGCTCATGGCGAACTGTCCCGCCGCATCCGGCATCGTGGAATACGGCGGATTGCTCCCAATTATCGGCATCAGCATGAGGTTCGCGCGTTTCAGCGGGTTCTCCGGTAGCCGCGCTTATCACCGACCCTTCAATGCTGCCGGGCGGTTGCGGCTGCTGGGCCTGACCGGGCGATCCCGCACGTCTGGGCACCGTTGGATGCGGGAGCGGAAGAGCCGTTCCAAAGGAGCCGCCGCCTTCACCTCCACCCGTGCCACCGGCGACCTGAGCGTATGCGGTGGGAAGCGTCAGCAGCGTGACAAGCAATAAGCGGTTCAGCGTCGATCGATTCTACATGGAATGCAAACGTTTTATTCAAGCCCTACGGTCCAAGTATTTTCGTCGGATGTGTTCAATTGGAAGCGAACAGACAGAAATTTTGAAATCACTTGCGCGTTCGTGACCGTATGCCGCGTGGGTTTCACCGTTGTGAATGACCCGCTGCCCGCGATCGCGATGGGCAGGAGCAGTTGATCGGCCAGGTGTTCGCCCACAGGGGCAGGCGTTGAGGCGTATGCCAGCCAGCATTCCACGGCTTCAGAGGCGACTTTCTCGGCGGGCACGCCCTTTCGCCCGAATCCGGTCGCGAGTTCGGTGATGTGGTCGTATTCAGTCGCGATTAACACGATATTGCCAGGCCCGGTGGCCTCCACGCCTTCCGAGCGCATGGTCTCTCGAGGCCAATCCAAATGCTGGCGGACAGTCTTCAGTTCGCGATCAGCGATGTCTTTTGGAAGATTCGCAATCAGGACGCGCACGTCACGGGAGAGCACTTGTCCTCGGTGGTGAAGCGTGAATTGCTTCAGTTTCGAGGGCTCAATGCGAGCCGTCCAGCGCCCCCCGCCGCCCGGTGCAAAACCGTGGCGCTCGAGTTTGATGCGGACCCCAGCGCCCATTGTCGCGATGGCCGGCAGGAAAACGCGGTACAGGAAGTCCCATGGCGGGCCGCCATGATTGTGGGTTCCGCCGACGAATGACAGCAGCGAAGGCGTCGGAGCCAGCAGCAGGGCAGGGAGCACGGTTTGGAATACAAGCGTTGTGCTTCCTGCACTGCCGATGTCAAACGAGTAATCCCCACCCTCAATAGGTCGGGGGCGAAACGTTAGTTCGCTGGAGTTCAGCGCATCGCCGGACAGGTCGGCGTTGCCGATGCGAGCGGCAGCTCTAACCGCCGTCAGATGCTGCCGCCGCAGCCCCGGTTTCGACCGGTTGCGGCGGATGTTCACGATCCTGAATGGAGTTTGCGTGATGAGTGAGAGAGCTAGCGAAGTGCGAAGGATCTGGCCGCCACCTTCGCCAAAGCTGCCGTCGATCTCCAGCATTCTTCGTCAGCCGCGCGCCAGCTTCTGGAACATGTCGTGGAAGATCGCATCGCGATTGCAATCGGTCGCAACACGCGCCATGTGGCGCCCGGTTTGCGCACGGTACTTCATGTCATCAGTCAGAATGGGACTTGGCGCGAGCATGGAAGGAACCCATTTCGGCTGAATCATCCACGCTATAGCCGAGATGTCCCAGATGACTTTCGAGTACGCAAAGGCCGCGTCCTTCGATTGCGTCTTCACGTAGGCGGTGAATTCGGTCGCGAGATAATCGGCGATCGGCGATTTGCCCTTCAAGAAGTGATCCACTTCAAACGTGGTTGTTCGCAGATGCTCGGAGACATTCTTAGTGGGCACGTTCATGAGCGGTACGCCGGAATCGTAGAGGACGCGGGAGGAGTGCAGGTCCTGCATCAGATTGAATTCCCTGGCGGTAGGCCAATCGAAAGGCTGCCCGCCCAGCCAGACCACTACGATGCGGTCTTTGATCTTGGGCTCCATCAGGATTGCTGAAGCCACGTTCGTCGGCGCGCCGATGGTCAGCACATACAGCGGAGCAGTGCGTCCGCGCATGGCTTTCGCGATGAGATCGCGCGCGGCTGGACTGTCGACGGGCTTGCTTGCGGCGCTCATGAAGTTCTCCGACCCGGCGAAGGCGAAGCCGTTCGAGACCACGTTCAGGCGCTTGAGGATCCGAAGAATTTCTTCGTGGCTCTTGCGCATACCGTCTCCGGCCGAGGTGGAGCGGTCATTCAGGTAAGGCGCGGCGTACACTGCTTCCACGTTCAGACTCGCAGGGGAACGAAGCGCATATGCTACGGCAAACTGATCGTCGATTTCGTTGTACGTATCGGTGTCCAGGACTGCGTTGATCTTTCCGCTTGGCAGCGCAAGCCTTTGTTCCAAAGACGGCGGCGTTTGAGCTGCAAGCGTTCCGGCGGCTGTGGCCGCGAGGAATGCGCGGCGCGTTGTGGCAGGCATACCAACACGTTATCCTATCGGCCGCTCATTGACGCTGGGCCAGCTTCACGGAGGCGGACATCTCCTTCCCGTTACGCAGGAACTTGACCTTGACCACATCGCCCGCTTTGCTGGCGCGAAGCGCGAAGGTGAAGTCGTAAAGGTCGCGAACGGGCTTGCCTGCGAATTCGGTCAAAACGTCGCCCGCTTGCAAGCCTGCAACTTCGGCCGGCGAGCCGGCGCTAATGTCGGCGAACTGAACCCCTTTTTCCAGCGGCGCGAAATCAGGCACAACACCGAAGTACGGACCGTACCCGCCGCCCCCGCCCGAGCCCGATCCGCTGCCGCTTTCTTGAGCCGGAGCCTTCACACGAGCAAACTTGGGGCGAGTGTCATCTGAGATTAGTCCTTTGGCCACATCGGCCACCAACTGGATCACCTTCGCCGAGTCGACGGCATTCACCTTGTCCCAGGTATCGCTAGGCTTGTGGTAATCCTTGTGCAGCCCGGAGAAGAAGAACAGCGATGGCACTCCCTTGGAAAGAAACGACGCATGGTCGCTGGACGAAGTGGCTCGGAACGACTGGTCGACGGTGAACTCGTACTTTGCGGCCGTGCTCTTGACGAGCCCTTCAAAGGTGCTGCCGCTCCCCACCCCGCCGATGTAGAGCTTGGAGCCGTTCATGCGGCCGATCATGTCCATGTTCAGCATCGCCACGGCATTCTGCAGAGGGAGCGTCGGCTCCTTCACCCAACGCGCCGAGCCGAGCAAGCCAAGCTCTTCGCCGGCAAAAGCCATGAACAGGACGCCGCGGTCGAGTTCGGTGCGGCGTTGCGAGAACATGTGCGCCAGTTCGATCAGCGCCGCCGTACCGGAAGCATTATCATCGGCGCCGGGATGCACCTGCCCAGCCTGTGCAGGCGCCATCGAGTTCTGGTGACCATATCCGATGTGGTCATAATGCGCTCCGATCACCACGTACTCCTTCGATCGGCCGGGCAGGTAACCGAGCACATTGTGTACAGTAGCCTGCTTGCGGGTGATATCCACTTGCGCAGATAACTTCACGTCGGCCGGAACGACAAAGGATGCCGGCTTGCCGTCTGCCTCGATCTTGGTTTGCAACGCGGTCAAGGTCGTATCCTTCAACCATTTATCGACTACCGACCGCTTCACCTGAACGATCGGAATGCCCGCGTCGTCGGGTCCGGAGATCTTGCCGAAGCCGATCAGTTCGTCGGGCTTGTCACCCGTGTCGGTGTTCACCAGGAGGACCGCCGCCGCCCCTCGATTCCTGGCATTGATCGCTTTATTGGCGAGATGCGCGTGAAAGGTAGTTCTTTCCTGCTTACCTTTTACAAAGCTCTTGGGTTCGTATCGTAAAACGAGAACGATCTTGCCCTTTACGTCCAGGTTGGCGTAGTCGTCGTAACTGAACTCGGGGGCCGAGATCCCATAGCCGGCAAAGACGAGAGCCCCGCTGACCTTGGCGTTCGACGAAAAGCTAAGTGGTCGGAAATCCTTGTCGAAGGTGAGAGGATCACTGCCCGAGCGGGCAAGTCGATTTGCAGGGCCGGGCTCGGCGCCTGTGGTTAGGGCGAAATCCTGCGTGTACGCGCCCCTCGGTCCGGCGGGCTGTAGACCTGCCTTCTTGAACTCACCCGCAATGTAGTTGGCCGCTTTTTCCAGGCCCGCCGTGCCCGCGCCGCGGCCCTCCATCGCAGGTTCGGCGAGCGTCTTCAGGTGCTGAATGAATCGCTGTTCTACTGCGGCCTGCTCGGTGCGAACAGGAGCGGGCGCAGTGGATTGGGCGAACATTGCGACCGCGAGCGCAGTTGTCACGACCAGTTTAGACTTTAGATCGAAGTGCAAGCGAAATCCTCTGTCGTTTGGACGTCCGGCAGCTGCGTCAGGATACTGCCTGAATCAGGGCTCGGATGTGGCCGTAGGCGAAGGCGAATGCCTGCAGACCGCCAGGATCGTCCGGGTGAGTCGGGACGTGATCCGGCATCATCATATAGGGATAGCCCACCTCTTTGTAGACCATCATGGCCTTCACGAAGTCGATGTCGCCTTCATCCGGGTAGGTTTCCTGGAAGTCATTGCGCTTGCCCCGAATATTTCGGAAATGAACGTTGAAGATCTTCTTTCGCGAGCCGAAATAGCGGATCACATCGAAGATTTCCTTGCCTGGATCCTGCAGCATCTCCGAAACGGTGCCTTGGCAGAAGTTCAGGCCGTGGTAAGGGCTCTCCTGAATCGAGATGAATCTCTTCAACCCGTCCACCGTGCCTAAAACGGCATCGATTCGTTGAAAGCCTTCTCCGGGCGGAACACCGGGATCGTGCGGATGGCAGCACATGCGGATCTTAAACTCGTTGGCCACGGGAATCACACGATCCAGGAAGTATGTGATGCGTTCCCAATATTGGTCGGCAGTGACCGGTCCGGCTTTGGTTTCCGGCGTAAACTTGCCCGACGCTTGGGCTTCTGCAAGACGCCACGTCGAGTAGGATGAGCCGCCTCGACCGGCTGTGCGGTCGGTTCGGAGGACGCCCAGCAAGCTCATGTTGTACTTGATCGCCGGAATGCCGGTCTTTGCGCAATTGCGGATGATCGTCTGGATGGCTTCGATGTCGCGATCGCGTTGCGGGCTTTGCCCAAGCATGATGGCCGGCCGATCGGTTTTATCGATGTGGCTGGAGGCTAGAAAGGGTGGCGCGATAAGGTCCAAAGAGACCTTGTGCTTCTCGCAGCGCTCTTTGACGGCGCTGAGTTCCTCCACCGTAAAGTAGCCCTTCTTGCCTCCGTCTTCGGGATGGCCGCAGATGTTGTTCACACTGTGCCGCTTGAAGAACTGGAGACGCTGCTCCGACGTAGGGCTGCTTTGACAGCCGAGCTTCATAAGCGCTTTTTTCTTGTCCAACGATGAGGATTGCGCGCTGGAAGAAACAAGCTGAGAGGCGGCCCCCAGCGCGGTCAGGTTCAGGATCTGGCGGCGATTCATAGCAACTTGCGAAATGTATCACAAGGCGCCGGCGAGGCCGAAGGCGGCGCTTAAAGAGGGGCTTTCCTACATCCGCGCGTTATCCCGTCGGTGGAGGGCCGCTCCAAGCAACACGCTGCTGACCAACAGCCAGGTCGACGGCTCCGGGACGGCGTTCGTGGTGATATCCACCGCATCCACACCGGCGTTGAACGTGAAGACGTTGTCGACTTCAGCAAAACGGAGCCGCAGTGTCTGATTGGCGTTCGCCTGGAGCAGACTCGTGACGTCCACCGAAATCGGCGTGTATCCGGATTGCAGCGCATCGCCGACTTGGGTGCGATACACGCTCATCAGGATATCTGCTGGATTGACACTGAAGGGCTCCGCCGTGGCTCGCACAATATCGACGCGTACCTGTTGATTAAGAGTGGGAGTGGCGAAATCCAGAGTGTTCGGAGTCTCAAAGGCCGGCGCTCCGTTGTTGATGTAGAGCGAGAAGGTGAGCAACGCGTTCGCCACTGCTGTAGGGACTACGAAATCCTGATACAGCACATGGCTGCCAGGACCTTCAGCGTCAGTCATGGCAGCATTTGAGCCCTCAGGCGGCGAAGCCACCGGAATACCCGTCACAGGGGTAACGGTTCCCGTTTGCAGCAGAAAAGCGCCTTCACTCCCGAACTGGTCCGCCCTTGTCCAGCCGGACAATCCGGCTTCGAAACCGCCATTCACGATCAGCCCTGCCTGCAGCGGCAGCGTAGACACCACGAGCAATGCGACGGTTGTCAGATGTTTTGCACGAGTCATAAACGTCTCCTTAGGGTTTCCTGCTGATCCTGTAGATCATGCCATCGCTCAGCGAGACGACGTACAGATTGCCGTCGGGCCCCTGCTCAATGGATGGCGTGATGCCGAACCCGGCGCCGATGATGAGAGATTCGCTTTCAGTCGGATCGAATTTTTGGGTCCGGAACAGATTGTCAGCTACGCGATCCGCGAGCCTGGCATCGGCGCTCAAGTCCGTGCGTAATCGATCCGATGTGAGCCGGAACCGGTAAAGGCTGCCGCCCGTGCCACCCACCTGCTGAAAGCTTCGCGCAGACCCGATCCACAGCGTGCCGTTATACTCGGCGCCTAGTGCAACGCCATTCACGAACGTTGTTCCCGAAGGGCCCACCTCGTACTTCCAACTGAAGTCGGGGTCGACGTACGTAGATCCCGGCAGATCGAACATTCTGGAGCGTGCGAGCGCCGGAGTATACGCCAACCGAGTGGGAGGATACCGCACCTGCTGGAGCGCACGACCGTACTGGGTCGTCTCAATCATCTTGAACTGAGCCATGCGGCTCAGCGGACCGGCGACCTGTATCCATCCGCTGTTCATGCCGGGGATCACGCGGTTCAACTCGCTAAATGAATCGTCTCCGTTTTCGGTTTCCCAGAGCACTCCGCTTAACGGATCGAATGCCATGCCGAACCCATTTCGATGGCCATAAGAGAACACCCTGGCGAGGTTGGCGCCGACTTCACCGCCTAGCGTCATGCCACTCGCGAAGAATGGATTGTCCGCTGGAGTGGTTCCATCGTCATTGAGGCGCAGGATCACCCCGGAAAGGTGCGCATTATCGGGCGCCGGGCCGCCGAATGTGTCGTCCACCAGCGGCGCAGTCAAAAACGGACCCTGCGGCAGGTTTTGCATCCATCCGCGCCGGCCCAGGTCGCCTGTGTAGATGTAGAGTTTCCCGTCGGGTCCAAAGCGCATGACGCCGCCGTTGTGGTTTCCATTCTCGTTGTTGTTTGAGGTTCCGGGATGCCCAGGCACTTCGACGTTGTCCGTTTGTCGAGCGCGAAGCTGAATGATGTTGCGCTCGAACGCCAGCCAAGCGCCGTTCCAAACGTAGCGATCTACGCGATTGCCCAGCAGGGGGACTTCGCTTATGACGTTCGAGTCAGCGCCGGTGCTGCTCGCGGTCCAACGCACATACACAAGGTTGTTGGCCGCGAAGTTCGGATGCAAAACCAGGCTCAGCAACCCGCGCTCGGAAGCAGAGTTCACGGCAAGGTCGAGGACGGGCGCTGTCTGCACAACGCCGTTGATAACGCGCTTCACCTTGTCCTGAGGCCTTCTCGAGCACGAGGAAATCGTTCGTGCTGAGAAACACGATTCCCAT
>DASQDN010000677.1:0-25232 GCA_035634155.1 Bryobacteraceae bacterium
GCCACATCAATCAGCCGACGAACGCCGGTCGCGTCCATAGCGGCCATGCGCGCAGCCAGGTCGCCTGCGTCACTTGCCACTCCATCCATAAGCCGCAGCCCAAGCGCGCGGAAATGCGGACCGGCCAGTGCGTCAGTTGCCATACCGGCACTTGGGCGGAGTTCCAGCGTCCCTTCCGGCACAAGCTTCAGGAAGGCGCAATGAGCTGCGCCGATTGCCACAATCCGCACGGTTCGGCCGCTCGGAGCGCTTGGTCAAACGCATCGGTGCGTGAACCCGGATGCTACGCCTGTCATAACGACAAGCGCGGCCCCTTCACTTTTGAACACGCCCCGAATCGCCTGGAAGGCTGCGCAGCCTGCCACCAACCCCACGGGTCCGTGAATCCGCGGATGCTCACACGTCATGAAGTGCGCTTCCAGTGCCTCGAGTGCCATTCCAATATCGGATTCGTTTCGAACCAGAAGCAGTCGACTGAGTTGGGCGGAGTGCCCCCGGCTTTCCACGATCTGCGCAATCCTCGGTACCGCAACTGCACGGTTTGCCACATCAAGATCCACGGCTCGCACGTAGACAAGGCTTTCACGCGATGAGACGACTAATCCTTCTTTTCACGCCGCTTTGCCTGCTTGCGCAGGATGCGCCCAAGTCGGCCGCTTCTGCCGAGGAGTCGATTGTTGTCGAACCGCCATTTCATAGCTCCGTCGAGATCGGCTACCGATGGCTGGGGCAGATGCATGGCAGCTTCAACACCTATCGCAGCGTGGTCAACCTCGGCGAAGGTCCCCGACTGCTGAATTTCGACTTTTCCATGGCGCCTTCGCACAAGTGGATCGACAGCTTCGAAGTCCGCGCCGCCAACTGGGGTGGCGACCCGTACAACACGGCAACCTTGCGAGCCGTCAAACAAGGCGCCTACCGCCTGAACGTCGACTACCGCAATATCCAGTACTTCAACGCGCTGCCTACCTTTGCGAACCCGTTCCTGGAGACGGGCGTTCTGCAAAGTCAGCGCACCTTCGACACGGTCCGCCGATATTCGGACGTCGAACTCGAACTCCTGCCGAACAGGCGCTTCCAACCTTTCGTCGGCTACACGCATACCTCAGGCTCCGGCTTGGGCGTGACGCCGTATGTGCTCAGCTTCAACGAATACCCCGTGTCCACCGACCTCCGCGACCGTACCGACACGGTTCGGGGCGGCGTGCGCATTGAAACCTCGCGCGCCCACGTGACGCTGGAGCAGGGAGGCTACAACTTCAGCGACGATCAGCGTGTCTTCACCACCGATCGCAATGTGGGCAATCGCACGACGCCCTTCTCGGGCCAGACGCTCGTTTTGAATAACGTCGAACAGCTTTACGACATTACGGGGAAGGCGATGTACAGCAAGGTACACGCCACCGCGAATCCAACAAGCTGGTTCGACCTTTACGGACAGTTCCTCTTCGTTCAACCGAAGATCGAAACCAACCTGAACGAATCGGCACAGGGGCTATTCGCGCAGAACCCACCCCTGCAGTTCTTCCCCTCTCGAACCTTCCTGTTTGCGGCGACCGCCAAACAACCGCACACCCGCGCCGGGGCCGGCTTCGAGCTACGACCGTTTCGCCGTTTGCGCATCCTGGACTCGTGGGTGACTGACCGCCTCCACACGGCTTCTTCGTTGGACCGGCTGGACTACAACTACAGCCACCATCAGATTGAAGCGTTGGTTGAAGTGACTGACCGGCTAACGCTCCGCGGCGGCCATCGGATCGTATGGGGCGACTCGCGGACGCGAACTCCCGAACTGGCGGCGGTTCCAGGACTGGAATCCTCCGAGCTAAAGCGACAAACGGCTTTGATGGGCGTCGCCTATCGAGCCGCGCAGAAGCTGACGTTCAACGTGGACGCCGAGATCGCTTCGGGCGATTCGGCCTATTTCCGGACCTCGCTGCTCAACTACCAGCGCGTACGAATCCGGTCGCGCTATCAGGTGCGCCCGAGCCTCACGCTTTCTTATGCCGGCTCCCTGCTGAACAACGACAACCCGGACGCGCGTCGAAATGCGCCCGGGCTAGACGATTATGACGCGGTGAGCATCGACAACTCCTTGACGCTGGTGTTTGCGCCGGACAACGGCAAGCGGATCAGAGTGATTGGGGAATACGGGCGGCTTTCATGGCGCTCCGACATTCTGTACCTGGTTCCGCAGACGCTTACGCCGGAACGGTCTCTCTATCGCGAGAACGGCCACTCAGGAACTCTGTTGGTTGATGCGGGGCTGCCTTTCAGAGGGACCAAATGGAGCCCGCGCTTCAGTGCCGGCGGATCGCTCTACAAGTCGAGCGGCAGCCGGCCAACGCACTATTACCAGCCGATGGCGCGCGTCTCTGCTCCGATCGCAAGGCACATGGACTGGAATGCGGAATGGCGTTGGTGGGCGATGAACGAGCCGTTTTACCGGTTCGAAAACTTCCGCAACCACCAGATGACGTTCAGCGTGAGGATCTATCAATAAGAAAAGGGAGCCGAATTCAGGCTCCCTCTTTCTTATCCATATATTTGATGTTGGCCTTATAGACCAGCAGGTTCGGGCCTTCCTCGCGATTCACTTTGAGGCTGGCCTTGTCATACCATTCGATGAACCCGTTCAAGGTCTCGCCGTCCTTAAGCACGATCACCATCGGCGTCTTCGACTGCATCTGCTTGATGTAGTAAAAGTTCTCGGCGTTGGTCTGGTCGGGCGGAATCGGCTTCTTGGGCTGAGTCTTCCGCGGCGCCGATTCCTTCGGTTCTTTCACATCTGTCAAAGACGGACGAATCAGCTTTCGGTTACTTGCCTCCAAGGCCATTTTCTCTCCGGTATCTTTTTTTACCATACGCGCTTACGCGCCCCGCAGTTCTGCTACAAGCGCGTCGAGCGCAATCGACTTCTGAATATTACGGCGCAGGAACTCAACAAGTTCATCTACTTTTCGTACGGCGATTCGAACCCAGTCCAAACTGGCGCTAGCCGCGATCCGGTCCAGGTCCTTTCGGACGTCCTGGTTCCGAATATCGGTACGGCCGTTCTGCAGATACAGAACGTCCTCCAAAAGCGTGTAGAGCACGTTCAGATGGTTCTCGAGCTTGTCCGTGCGTCCTAACGACTCAGACACCTTGGCCCACGAAGCAAACGGCTGTACGCCCGACGCCGCCTGCAGCAGCGAAATCATCGCCGCGCGTCTCTTGTCGTAAGCTTCCAGGTCCAGGCACGCCGCCACGCCCGGGCTTCCGCCGGATAGTGCGATGCGCCGCTGCGTGTCCTTCAGCCCACGATCGCGCATAAACGACTCCATCTCATCCGGGGCCAACGGCGACATGGCCAGGATGAGCGAACGAGATCGTATGGTGGGCAACAGGTCGAAAGCGTTCTCCGCGGTCATCAGGATTATCAGATATGACGGCGGCTCCTCCAGGATCTTTAGCAGCGAGTTGGCAGCCTGCTCATTCGCACGATCCAGATGGTCAATCAGGAACACCCGATACTTCCCGTGCAAAGGCCCGTACTGCGCCCGTTCTTTGAAAAGGCGAATCTGCGGGATCGAAATCTGCCTTAACGGTCCATCCGGAGCGAACGTTACGAAGTCAACGTGCGAGGCGAACAACAGCGGATCTTCGTTTCGTTTCTCGGCCGCCAGTTTTTCGCGATCCGCGACCAGATTCACATTCTCCGGAAGGCTAAGGTCATCCTTCTCGATCTTGGTCGGATCTCCCAACAACTCGGCCGCGAACCGCCGGGCCAATGTCGCTTTGCCGATGCCCTCGGGTCCGCTCAACAGAATTGTCTGGGGAATCCGGTCCCGCTGGATCATTTGCGAGAGTGTCTCCACCGCCGCGGGATTTCCGTAGAAAGGTTCAAACACGAGGTTCCACCACTCGCCACACCCGTTTGGCTACATCTTCAACCGAACCGTTGCCGTCGATGATCTTGATACGTTCGGGGAACTTCTGCCCCAATTCGAGGTAGATCTGGCGCACGCGCTCGTGGAACGCGACCGCCTCCTCCTCGATACGATCCCGACCTCCGCCGCCCCGCGTCCGCACACGCTGCAACCCGACCTCGGTGTCAACGTCGATGCAGATGGTCAGATCCGGCTGCAGGCCATGACAGGCGATGTTGTGCAATTGCATGACAACATCGTGCCCAAGTTCGCGCCCGCCTCCTTGGTATGCGAGCGTTGAGTCTGTGAAGCGATCGCTCAGCACGATGGCTCCTTCCTCCCACGCCGGCAGGATTCGTTCGTCGAAGTTTTGCGCGCGCGCCGCGAAGTACAACAGCATCTCCGCCACGGGGCAAAGCTTGCGATTCTCGGCGTTGAGGAGAATGGATCGAATCTGCAGGCCGATCTGCGTGCCACCAGGCTCCTGCGTCTCCACGACGTCACGCCCGCGTTCACGCAGGCGCTCGGCAAGCAGGCGCATTTGGGTGCTTTTGCCGGATCCGTCCGGTCCCTCAAATGTAATGAAGGCGCCTTTGCGCTCAGTCATACACGTAGTGCAGGACCTTCTTCAAGTCTTCCCATGCCTCGCGCTTGGCGTTCTGATTGTAGGGTCGCAGCAGATAGGAAGGATGGTAGGTGACCATCACCGGGATGTCCCGCCATTTATGCCAGTTTCCGCGCAGCCGCGTGACGCCATCCTTGGTCCCCAACACAGCCTTCGCAGCGGTGGAGCCAAGGGCGCAGATCGCTTTGGGCTGAATCACCGAAAGTTGGCGGAAAAGGAACTGCCCGCAGATCTCCATCTCATCCGGCTGAGGCGTACGATTTTCAGGAGGCCGGCACTTCACCACGTTGCAGATGTATACG
Organism: Bryobacteraceae bacterium; assembly: GCA_035634155.1. Lineage (GTDB taxonomy): Bacteria > Acidobacteriota > Terriglobia > Bryobacterales > Bryobacteraceae > DASQDN01. The sequence continues at coordinate 4,836 of DASQDN010000677.1, forward strand.
TCCGCGCGCTTGATGGGAATGCCTTCTTTGCTGGCGGTGCCTTCGATCATCTGCGTCAACAACTGCCCCGCGCGCCCGACGAAGGGCAGGCCCTGCGCATCTTCGTCGGCTCCCGGACCTTCGCCGACAAACACCAGGGGCGCACGCTCGTCGCCGACTCCGAAGACGATCTTGTTGCGTTGCTCGCACAACCGGCAACGGCGGCAATCGCCGATGTCGGCGCTGATGGCAGCCAGCGTGTCATTGACAGGGACCAGCGCGGGAAGCACGATGGGGATATCCGGCTCGGCTATCGGCGCAGGCGCGACCGCGACAGCTCGCGCCTGCTTGGCGGAAACGCGATACAAATCCTTCACACCGAGATCCTTATAGAACTCGAGATATTGTCTCAACTGATCCGGGTTCATGGCGTAGCGTGCCGCAGCATGGCAAGGCGAAGCCGCAGCGTCTGGTCGAGGATCGCATCGGAAACGTCGCGCTTAGACGCGCGCGGGATTTCGATATTCTCCCCGGTGCGCAGGACGAGCACGACCTCATTCTCATCCGAGCCGAATCCGATTTCGCTCTGTCCAACGTTGTTGCCCACCACCATGTCGCACTTCTTGGTGCTCATCTTCCGGCGCGCTTCCTCGATCAGGTTCTGAGTTTCCGCCGCGAAGCCAATGAGCAGACGGTCGCCCTTCTTCTGTCCCACCTCGGCAAGAATATCGATGGTCGGCTCCAGATCGAGCGTCAAGCGCATGGCCGTCTTCTTCATCTTCTGCTTCGGGACATCTGCCACGTGATAATCGGCCACGGCAGCGGCCTTGACGATGATCGTCGAAGCCGGGAGGTGCTCTAAGACAGCCGAGCGCATCTGGAGCGCCGTTTGCACGCGAACCAACTCCACACCCGCCGGTGGCGCGATCGACACGGGACCGGAAATCAGAACCACTCGAGCCCCACGCGCCGCCGCCGCCTCGGCTAGAGCGTAGCCCATCTTGCCGCTCGAACGATTCGAGATGAACCGCACCGGATCGATCGGTTCCTGCGTGGGACCAGCTGTGATTACGACGGTCTCGCCGTCCAGGTCACGCTTGATCGACTTCGCTCCGGCCACTACGAACTCAGCGATGCGAATTGGTTCGGCCAAGCGGCCGGGTCCGACTACGCCGCAAGCCAGCAGGCCCGCGTCCGGCTCGACAATCTCGTGACCGCGCTCGCGCAATGTACGGATATTCGCGACGGTAGCCGGATGCTGCCACATGTTCGTATTCATCGCGGGCGCGATAACGACCCGCCCTGTGAACGCGAGATAAAGCGTAGTGAGGAAGTCTCCGGCCAGACCATGGGCAAAGCTGGCGATCAGATTCGCGGTCGCAGGTGCAACCACAAGAACATCATTCTCCTGAGCGACGCGAATGTGCTCCACGGCGCTGCTGAGCACTCCGTCCCCGGAACGATCCTGGTCGGCCCAAAGTCCGGTGATAACCTTGCGGCCGGTGAGCGATGCAAAGGTAAGAGGCTGTATGAACTCCCGGGCCGCCTCCGTCATGATCACCTCGACGGTGCAGCCGCGTTCTCCCAACGCTCGCGCGAGTTCCGCCGCCTTGTACGCGGCAATGCCGCCGCCGACGCCCAACGCGACTTTCATTTAGGGAGACCTTACGCTTGCGCGTCGACGTTCATGGCGTCGCCGTCGCGAGCCGCATCCTCGTATTTCACCAGACCGCGGCGAACTTCTTCCATCGAAGCGATGGTCGGCTTCTTGGACGTGCTCGGCAGGAAGGACCGTGCGCCGTTTTGCAACTGCCGCGCCCGCTTGGCGGCTACGATGATGAAACGATAGGTGCTCTGCTCGAAATCGTCGGGAATGACATTGATGGCGCTTCTGGTGTTCATCGGTGCTCCTTGCGTGCCTCAGCTTATTCGAAACTCGCCAGGATGGACCGGACCACCGGCTCCACCCGGATTCGACGGACGCGTTCGGCCGCGATAATCGCAGCCAGGGTCTCCGTCGACCGCGAGAGATCGTCGTTCACCAAGACGTAATCGTAATTGGTGTAGTTCCGGATCTCGTCGGCGGCCTTCTTCAGCCGTTTCTGAATCACCTCATCGGAGTCTTCAGACCGGCTTTTCAGCCGCTTTTCCAGAACCTCCCGGGAAGGCGCCAGTATGAACACACTGACGGCGTCCGGAATCGATTCCTTTAATTGTCGCGCACCCTGAACGTCGATGTCGAGTACCACATCCCGTCCCTCGGCTTCGGCACGGTCCACGATGCTGCGGTGGGTGCCATAATAATTGCCGAAGACGTCAGCCCATTCCAGGAACTCGCCCTTGCCGATCCGATCCTCGAATGCTTCGCGGCTGATGTAGTGATAGCTTTCCCCCTGCTTCTCCATGCCGCGCGGCGAACGCGTCGTGTAAGACACAGAAAACAGAAGTTTTGGATCCCGCTGCAGGAGCCATCGCACCAGGGTCGATTTGCCCGATCCCGACGGCGCCGAGATGATGAAAACGTTTGGCTTCATTCCAGATTCAGCGTCTGCTCCCGGATCTTTTCAATGTTCGCTTTGGCGGCCAGCGCCAGGTTGGTGATTCCCAGACCAACCTCGCCGATGCCCGATGTTTTCGACAGCATCGTGTTGGCCTCGCGGTTCATCTCCTGGAGCAGGAAGTCGAGTTTCTTGCCCACCTCGGCCGCCCCGCTCGTCAGAAGTTCTTCCACTTGCCGGGCGTGGATCTTCAACCGGCTGATTTCTTCGCCGATATCGCTCCGGTCGGCAAGCATGGCCGCTTCCTGCGAGAGTCGCTGCGGGTCGATGTTCGCGCCCGCGAGCAGGTCCGCTAACCGTTCTCGCAAGCGGTTGTGAAACGCCTCGGTAGCACCGCCGCGAATCGCTTCCACCTTCTCCGCGCCTTCGGCGATAGCTCGATTGCGGCCTCGCATCACTTCAACCAGTTCGGCGCCTTCCCGCGTGCGGAACTCGTTCAACGTTTCGAGCGCCTGATCGAGCAGCTTCAGCAGTTCGGACTCAAAACCTTCGGGGATCTCCATGCCTGAGGTGTCGCTGAGGATGCCCGGAGTTCGGAAGATCATATCGAGAGCGGGCTGCGCGTTGATGCCGTACTGCTTCGCCGCATCACGATAGGCATGCATATACGCCTCAAGTCTTGCCTTGTCGAGAGTCAGTCCAGCTCCGCCGCCCTTGGAAGCCAGTTGGACTCGAACGTCCAGGTGCCCGCGCGCGACGTGCTTCTTGATCAGCGACCGCATTGCCGGCTCGAAAGGGTCCATCTCGGCGCCTGAATAAAAGTGCAGATCGAGCCCGCGATGATTCACTGCCTTCAAGCTGATGGTCACTTCGATGGCGCCGACCACTCCGCGCACTCGCGCAAATCCGGTCATCGACCGTATGCTCATGGGTTCACCACCGGATCGGCTTCGAGGAACTGCAGCTCATGCAGCCGTTGATAAATACCGCCTTGGTTGATCAAATCTTCGTGCGTCCCAATTTCGGAGATCCTCCCTGCGTCCAGAACCACGATCTTATCCGCACGGCGAATCGTGGACAGCCGGTGCGCGATGACGATCACGGTGCGGTGCTCGATGAGGTTGCTCAAGGCGCGCTGCACCAGCATCTCGGATTCGGTGTCCAGGTGCGATGTCGCTTCGTCCAGGATCAGGATCGGCGCGTTCTTTAGCAGCGCCCTAGCGATCGCCAGCCTTTGACGCTGTCCTCCGCTGAGCTTTGTTCCCCGCTCCCCAACGATAGTGTCGTAACCATCAGGCAGGTTGCCGATGAACCCATCTGCCATTGCACTGGCAGCGGCTTCACGAACTTCGTCAAGGGTAGCGTCCGGCTTGCCGTATCGGATGTTCTCCGCTACCGTTCCGTTGAACAGGAACGTCTCCTGCGAAACAATGCCAATCTGCGCACGCAAGGACTCCAGCTTAAGCGTGCGAATATCGTATCCATCCACGACGACCGCGCCGGATGTGACCTCCAGGAATCGGGGGACCAGGTTCGCGAGCGTTGTCTTGCCTGCGCCGCTGAGTCCCACCAGCGCGACCACCTCGCCGGCATTCACGCGCAGGTCCACGCCGTCCAAAGCATACGACTCGCGATTCGGGTACTGGAAACGCACGTCCTTGAATTCAATCGCCTGCGAGAACCGGGATAATGTGTGGGCATTTGGCGCATCGGTGATGCGAGGCGGCAGGTCGAGATATTCGAAGACCTTCTGCGAGGCTCCCATCGCTTGCTGAAAGATTGCATGAATCCCCGTGAGCCGCTTCACCGGCTCATAGAGCATGAGTAGTGCGATCACAAAGCTGGTGAATTCGCCCGTAGTGAGATTCCCGGACTTGATCTGCTCCCGCGCATACGTCAGCAGTCCGACGATGGTCAAGGCTCCGAAAAATTCGATCAGCGGAGACGCGATCGCCTGCTGTGCCGCGTAGCGCAGATTTGCGTTGCGAAGCTTCCAGGCCGCAGCATGAAAACGCGTCGATTCGTGCTTCTCGCTCGCAAACGCTTTCACGACCTGCTGACCGGCAATCGCCTCCTGTAGAACCTCATTTAACTCGGCGGCGTTATCTTGCGCCCTACGGGTAGTCCGTCGAATGCGTCTGCCGATGCGCACTGTAGGCACTAGTACGATTGGCAGTACCGTCAGGCTGACGAGCGCGAGCCTCCAATCCCGCTGCAGCACCACATACAAAAGCGCTGTGGCCGTGAAACTCTGACGCAGCCAGTCGGCAAGCATGTTCGAGGTCGCCATCTGGATTTTGTCGATATCGCTCATCACGGACGACATGATACGGCCGGTGGAATGCGACTCGAAAAACTGCGCGTCGTGGGTAAGAAGTTTGTCGAATACCTTTTGCCGGATGTCGGTGACGGCGTTCACGCCTACCCAGTTCACCAGGTAGTTGCCGAAATAGTCGCACAGGCCGCGAATCAGAAATACGCCGAGAATGGCGAAGGCGACCGCCGTCCATACGTTCGAGATAAACGGGGGGACCAGTTGGTCAAGGTACAGAGGACTGCTGGAAAACGGGAGCTTGACCAACTCCACGGCCTTGTTAGGGGAGGACGGCTTCAGCACCCGGTCGAATATGGGTCCGATGAGTAGCGCCATCATCCCGTGGGCCGCTCCAGCGATGGCCATCAGAAGTACGGACAAGGTGAGCGGGGACCAGTATGGCTTGACGAAACCAAGCAGGCGGCTTAGTTCGCTCATGCCCTCACCCGCACACGATCGACTGCGGCGATCACCGTCGCCGGGTCGATTCGGTCAATGCCATCAGGCCGTGCGATGACTTCGCAGGCCGTGCGCCACGGCGCCCACACCACCGAATCGGATGGACCGAACAGCACGACCACCGGCATACCGAATGCAGCGGCCATGTGCGCCGGACCGCTATCGTTTCCGACAAAAAGCGACGCGCCCTTCAGCAATGTTTTAGTTGCGGCGAGCGGGGCCCCCGCGATGGTGCGGTAGCCTTCGAAGGCGGACAAGTCCTCGCCGGGGCCGGCAATGAAGACCGGCTGAAGATCGTGCTCGCGCTCCAGATGTTCGGCCACTGCTCGGAAGCCACGGGCGTTCCATGTCTTCGCCGGCGTTGCAGCGATCGGGTGGAACACGGCATACGGCGGCGATGGCGCCGGAGCGTCGGCAAAGAGCGAAGCTCGCGGAATCTCAGTGCGTGCCGCGCCCAGATGGAAGATGGCGGAGGCTAGGTGCTCTGCGGTATGGACGGTGCGTTGGACCCCGAGAATGCGCTGCGCGCGAGGGATGGGGCAGTTGTACACGAAGGCGCCCTTGTGGTGGGCGAATCCGGCTCGGTGTCCTGCCATGGAAGCGGCCGTCATCCACATGCTTCGCGTGCCGCCGTGCAGGTTCAGGCACAACTGCGGACGAAAGCCGGCTACCGCGCTAAGCGACGGCTCCAGGATCTCGGCAACTGCAGGGTTGCCCTCGAAAACCGCAGCAAATCGGCGCTCCACAGCCACGCCGACTTTCAGGTCGGGCCGCGAGTTGTGGAGGATCCAAAGCGCCGGTGTGGTCAGGACGCAATCGCCGAGCGAGCGCAGCCGGATCACGGCCACGCGCGCTCCGTCCGGCAACTGCTCCAGGACACTCACTCTTCGATGCGCGCCTCGTCGATCAGCATCACCGGGATGTCATCGCGAACCGGGTAGACACGCTTGCACTGCGTGCATTTCAATCCGCTCTGGTCCGGCTTCACATCGAGCGGAGCCTTACACAGCGGGCAGACCAGGATTTCAAGTAGATCTTTGCTGAGGGCCATGATTTCGAACTCCTAGTTTATCGTGCGCGCCCGGACTATCATGAGAGGCGTGCGAGTGGCAATAGCAGCGGACCACGCCGGGTTTGAACTCAAGACAACTCTGGCGAGCGAGATTGAGCGCCTGGGGCACCAAGTGGTCGACCTGGGCGCCCACACCTACGATGCCGGCGACGATTACCCGGACTTCGCCGCCGCCAGCGCCCGAGCCGTCGCGCAGGGCGAAGCAGATCGGTCCGTGCTCATCTGCGGCAGCGGGGTGGGAGCATCGATAGCGGCCAACAAGGTGGATGGGGCGCGCGCGGGCTTGTGCCACGACACATACTCGGCGCACCAGGGCGTCGAGCATGACGACATGAACGTGCTCGTGCTCGGGTCCAGGATCATAGGGGTGGAACTGGCGCGCGAACTGATTGCGGCCTTTCTGAAGGCGAAGTTCAGCGGCGACGCCCGTCACGTGCGGAGGCTGGAAAAGGTTAAGGCGCTGGAGCGCCGATGACGCGGCAGGACCTGCAGGAACTCGCGGAGATGCGCCTGGCCGATGCGGAGGCGCTGCTTGTGGCCGGCCGGTATTCGGGTGCTTACTACTTGGCGGGTTATGCGGTGGAGTGCGCCATCAAGGCGCATGTATCGCGAAGCAGTTCCGCCAGCATGAGTTCCCAGACCTGCCAAGGGTACGCCAGATCTATACCCACGGATATGAGACCCTTATCAAAGGGTGGTTAAAACAGAACTGGTAGAAGCGGCGCGAATCGCTGGGCGAGACTTCCTGCTCCGCCTGGACGCAGCGCGCCTCAACGTTGTGGCGGCGTTTTGGCACTTCGATTTCGACCGCGAGGACTGGTTTTATGTGATTGCCTCGCCGATGGTTAATGAGTTGGGCGCAACCGAGTTCTATACGAGCCTACATTCTATTTGGCAGGAGCATCGCGATCTCGACTGGACCAAGCTTCACGCGTTGAGAACAAGTGACAAGCTGGTTCAGATACTAAATTCCGTTGGTCATACGGGTCCCGGCATTCACGGCATTGTGCATGAGCGGTGGGTCGTGAAGGGAACGTTCGTCGGTGAAGCTTACATCTACAGGATGAATCTATAAGTTGGACACACGCACCAAGATCGTGCCGTCGTTCGCAGCGCCTCAAGCAACCACCGTCATCGGCTACTTTGACCCGATGCATGCCGGCCACGTCCGCCGACTTCAGGAGATCTGCGCGACGGCGGGTAGTCGAATCTCCGTCATCGTCGCCGACCCGCGTGAACCAATTCTGCCTACACAAGCTCGGGCGGAACTGGTAGCCGCGCTTGACTGCGTGGCCTTCGTTTTACCCGCAGGCGCGTACGTGGAGACCGCCCTCGCCAACTCAGGTACCGTCATCGACGAGCGAATGACCGACGCCGCTCGTTCCCGCACCTTTGCCCAGCACGTACTCTCGCGCCACAACACCAAATGAGCGAACAGCGCATTCTGGTGGTGAGACTTGGCGCGATGGGTGACATCATCCACACACTGCCGGCCGTTGCCAGTGTCAAACAGAGCTTTCCGCATTGTCACCTCGCTTGGGCGGTCGAAGAACGGTGGGCTCCGTTGCTCGAAGGCAATCCCTTCGTGGATGAAATCATTCTCATCGGCCGCCGCACGCTTTCGGGCATGCTCGCGCTACGCCGTCGCTTGCGGGCTGCGCGTTTCGACGCAGCTATCGATTTCCAAGGTTTGCTGAAGTCCGCCATCACCGCTTCACTAGGGCGTCCGGAGCGCATCTTCGGCCTTCATCGCTCGCAAGCTCGGGAATCGCTAGCCGCGCTGTTCTACTCGGCGGCGACCAAGACCACTGCGGCGCACGTGGTGGATCGCAACATCGAACTCGCCGCAAGCGCCGGCGCCACCGCGATTGCGAGAACCTTCTTCGTTCCGACCGGTCGTCCTGAAGGCACGCTCCCGGCGGGTGACTTCGTCCTCGCAAATCCGCTCGCCGGGTGGGGCAGCAAGCAGTGGCCCCTTGAGCATTACCTTCAGCTTGCCGCGCGACTCGATCTGCCGCTCGTGTTAAACGTTCCTAGACCCGTTGAAGCGCCCGGCGCCCATGTGCACGTCTCCGGGATTCCAGGACTCATCGACGCGACTCGTCGGGCGGTTGCGGTGGTTGGTGTCGATAGTGGACCTCTGCACCTGGCTGCCGCGCTGGGCAAGCCTGGGGTAGCGATCTTCGGGCCGACAGATCCCAGCCGCAACGGGCCGTATGGCAGTTCGATGGCGGTGCTTCGCAGCGCGAACGCGAGTACCACCTACAAGCGCCACTCCGAAATCGCGGCAAGCATGAGCTCCATAGGACCCGATCAAGTTCTCTCCGCCCTGGCCAATGCTCTTTCCAAAACCGTACGCTGACGCCGTCGCCAAACTGCGCGTGCCCAGCGGATTCCTGCTCGTCGCCGCGTTTGTCTGGTTAGCCGCGCCCACCCTCGACTCGCTCGCTGTCGGAGTACCCATCTCTATTGCGGGTTTGTTGCTGCGTGCTTGGGCCGCCGGGCATCTTGCCAAGAACTCGGAACTCGCGAACGGCGGTCCGTACAGATTTGTGCGAAATCCCTTGTATGCGGGCACGCTCGTTGTCGCCGCGGGAGTTGTTGTCGCGACGCGCCGTGTTGAGCTCGCCATTCTGTTCGGCGCGACATTTCTTCTGGTGTACTTGCCCGTTATTCAGAACGAGGAACAGCACCTGCGCAAGATCTTCCCGTCCTATGCCAAGTATGCCGCTCAGGTGCCCGCGCTCATTCCTTACAAGCCGCCGGTTCGCTCGGACCGCCGCTTTCGGCCGGATCTCTACGTTCGCAACCAGGAATACCAAGCTCTCCTCGGTTACATCGCAGGACTTCTCTTGCTGGTGTGGAAAGCTATTTGAGCGGGATCTCTTTCACGCCTTCGTCCAGGCCATAGATGCGGATCTTGCCCGGGCTCGCAGGCGGTGTTCGCGCGCTGCTATGCAGGGTCTCGATGGCGACGCGCCACTGACGTTTGGCGAAATCCTGCGGCGCAAGCGCGGCCGAGAACGACGCTTCCGCGCCCCTAGTGGAAGAGGTCAGCTTGAAAGCCGATGCATTCTCGGAAGCCTTGCGGGCAGCCTCTTCAGTTGTGTATCGGACCGTTGACGAGAGCTGAATGGTTTCGCTCAAACGTATCCCAAACTCATGCCGGACAAATCCCTCGCCCGCGGTGCGGGACCAAAGTGCGAAGGTGGATCCGGGATTGGTCGCCTTGTTCTTCTCTGACCGATCCACCGCGGCTCGCAGTACGTCTTTCGAGCCCAGTAACACGATCCCGGGACTTAGCGCGATCGCCGTACCGTCGTTCCCGGCTGAGCCGACCAACTCAAGATTGCCGTGCCGCGTGACAGCGCCGCCATCGGCGACCGCCATGTCGCGCAAATGAGGCACGTCGAACGAGCCTTCCAGCACGACCAGGCCCGGCGTCCACACCACGCGTTCAATCCCTTCAATGAAGTTGATGCTGGCCAGAGCGGGAACCGCGGCCGGCAGAATCTCGCGGCGCACCTCAGCGCTGAACGGCGAGTTCAAAACACTCTTCCACTCCATCGCGACCACGGGAGAGGCGTCAGGAGCAACGAACTTCCATGCGACCGCGAACGCAAGCACAGCGAAACTCATGCCTTCACCATCGTCACCTTTGTATAGGCTACTTGAAACCCTAGCCTCTCGTAGTTACGCTGCGACCCGCTCCCGGGAACCGTGCCTGCTGTGATGACATCGCACGCTTGTGCCGCGGCCGCTTCCATGCGCGCTTGAATGACGGAGGTGTGCACGCCTCGGTTCCGATACTCGGGAAGCGTAGCGTCACCGAACAGCGACGCGATCCGGTTGCGCACGGACATGCCACCGCCGCCGACCGTCGAGTCGTCGATCTCGGCGAGAAACGCAGTCGTACAAGACATATTGAACAAGATCGACCCTAGGCGCCGCTCATCTTCGGTCAGGTCCTTCCGCCCGAAGAACCCGCCGATCACTGCGCGAATGTACTGCTCATGTTCGTCCGGCTTGGCCGCACGCACCTGCACGCAGGGTGGAGATTTGAAAGACTCCGCCGCAGGCAGCCCGCAGACCATCACATTGATGAACTCAGCAATCCGGTAGTCTCGTTGAGCAAGCAATTCACGCAGCGATGCATCGGCGTGCGGGCAAACATCCAGTGTGACGATCGCGCCGCGCTCCTCAAAAAACAGCTCGACATCATCCAGGTCGTCGGCCGTGACCGGCCCGTGCATGCCAATGCCAAGGGCGTGCGTCAAAGGCGAGCCCACTCCGCAAAACACGGCCACTCCGCCGGCCACCGGCTTAACCGAAGCTCCGCTCACAACGTCCAGGGCACATTGCGCCTCGGCGCACCCTGCGGCATCCACCGCCTCCGCGGTTTCCAGTCGACGAGCTAACGCGTCGGAGATTGGAAGCACAATCCGTTGTAACAGGTCAGCGGCCGAGAACGGCGAGCCCTGCCGCCCGCGCGTCCTCGAACAGACGAAGTGAACCTCTACGGAAGCATACATGCGCAGCTTCGATCCGGGCCGCCCCATACCTCCGGCATTCGCAGCCGGCGCGAAGCGAGCCCGTGCGGCGGCGATGCCCGCGGAGTTGACCATCGATTCGCCACTCACGAACAACCCCACCCCGCTGGGCGCGTAGCCGATCATCTGTCGAATCCACTCGATTGTCAGATGTTCAAGTTCGACCGCGGCTGGAGCGGAACGCCACCCCGTTACATTCGCGTCCCTATAGCTGTGATCGGAGTAGAAGGTGATGCGACATAGCTAAAGAGGCGGGGATGCCCGTTGTGGCGCAGGCCTGGAGTGATCACACTTCGGATCACCTCGAGAATCTCTTCCGGTTCACACCCTCCGATTGCCAGCTCTTCCCGGAGCGCGCTTGCGAGCTCGGTAGAGGTTCTTGGCGGCGTGGCGCTCCGATCATCGATTCCTTCGATGTAATCGGCCGCGTCGCCGGCGACAGCCCGTGCCATCCGTGTAAAGTGTTCACCATTGTGGTCGAAAGCATTGCTCATACGCTTCGGTTATCGGCCGCGAAACCTGCGTAGCCCGCGCGACGCCTTATCGAGTATCCACATGATTCGCCTGCTCCCGTTCACTCTGATCGCGATGACCGCGCTGGCTGCCGATGACGACTGGTTCCGTTGGCGCGGGCCGAACAACGACGGCATGGCGCGAGGCGACGCTCCCACCGAATGGTCGACCACGAAGAACGTTGCCTGGAAGCTCTCGGTTCCCGGCAAGGGTCACTCCTCGCCCGTGGTTTGGGGTAACAAGCTGTTCCTCACAACGGCGGTTCCTATCCGTCCAGTGGAGGCGGCCACACCGGAGCCGGCCGGCGGTGGTCGCGGGCCTCGATCGGCAGGCATGGGCCACGAGTACAGCTTTCGTCTCCTTTGCATTGATCGCAATACGGGCAAGATTCTATGGGACCGTGAGGCCACCAAGTCGGTTCCGCATGAAGGCTATCACTCGACGTATGGAAGCTATGCGTCCAACACGCCTGCCACCGACGGCAAGCACGTGGTCGCGTTCTTCGGCTCGCGCGGAGTGTACGTTTACGATCTGGACGGCAAGCAGGTTTGGAACAAGCAGTTTCCACCGATGGGCATGAGGCTGCAGTTCGGTGAAGGCGTGGCGCCTGTGCTCGATGGCAACTCGCTGTACCTGAAGTTCGACCAGCAGAAGGGCTCGTATATGCTGGCGCTCGATAAGAATACGGGCAAGCAGCTTTGGCGGGTAGAGCGCGAAAATGAGGAGTCTTCGTGGTCGCCGCCGCTGGTTTTGACGCACAACGGCCGCAAGATGGTCGTGGTCAGCGGAGATGGCAAGACCCGCGCGTATGATCCCGCCGATGGCAAGGTGATTTGGGAGGCAGCAGGCCTTGGGGGCAACGTCATTCCGGCTCCGGTCACAATGGACGACATCGTGATCGTCATGAGCGGCTTCCGCAATCCGAACCTGCTCGCAATCAGGCTAGGTCGGGAAGGCGACCTCACGGGAACCGATGCCATTCTGTGGACGAATCAGCGCGGCAACTCGTACACTCCGTCGCCGGTACTGCACGAGGGCAAGCTGTATTTCCTTACCGATAGCGGAATGCTGAGCTGCTTCGACGCGAAGACGGGCAAGCCCTTCTACCACCAACAGCGGCTGCCGAAGCCCTATAACTTCAAATCCTCACCGGTGGGCGTAAACGGAAAGCTGTATCTTGCTTCCGAAGAGGGCGACGTGATCATCGTGAAGATGGGGGAAAAGTTCGAAGTTCTCGCTACCAATCCGATGCCGGACCACACGTTCATCGCGACGCCTGCGGTGGTGCAAGGCAGTTTGTATCTGCGTAGCCAGGATGCGCTGTACTGCATCCGCGCGAACTAGTTCTTGCTCGACAGGAATACGGCGGCCCAGTGGCGGGGCTTGGCGCCAGAACGCCACGCCGCCACTTGGGCTTCGCGAAGTGCTCTGGCCGCCTTTGCCGCGGTGACACCAGGGCGTTGCGCCGCAATCTCCGTATACATCCGCACGAAAAGATCGCCGCGGTCGTCCGGCAGTGGCCAATAGGTGGCAGCCACTGCGTGGGCTCCGCCGACAAGCCACGCTCGTGTCAATCCCACCAGTCCGGCGCCCGGCAACTCGGCGCCGGTACCGGAGGCGCATCCGTTGACCGTGACCAACCCGACGCGCAGCGACTTGGACGCAATGTCTGCGGGTGTGAGGAAATCGGGTCTCCCGTCTGAACCCAAGCCGAGGCCGATCATCACCTCATTCTTGTCGGTTTCATGCTGTACCACGTGCCCCGCGATGTGGCAGACGGCCGCTTCGGACCGAAGCAGTCTATCCAGGTGTTCGCGCTTAAAGCGGTCCCCGAAGAGCAGTTCCGGTCGCGGATCGTGCTTCCATGCCGCCGCGACAGCTTTCACTTCGTACCCCGTATTCACCAGACGCGCGAACTCGGTTGTGTTCGGCAGCCGAGGGCCGGTCCAGCGCGGGTCGGCTGAGTTATAGATCGCGTCTCCCGCTCCCATGAATCGGGAATTCAAAACGGCCGGGATCTTGCCCGTGACCAGGCCAGCTCCGAAAATGCTCCGAACCGAATGGAACAGAATCAAGGGCGTCTTCTCCGACCCCAGCGCCGCGAACGGGATGCTGTAGAGCCCATCGTCGAGAGACAGCAGCCAATCTTTTTTCGACTGCACGTCTGAGCCGAGTTGGCCGAACAACGTCGCGTAGAGCTCCGTGTCAGAGCCTGCCGGAGGGCCGCCCGTCTCCACGCTGGCTCGATAGCGCTCCGCCACCGGCGCGATAGCTGCGCGTCCGGGCAACCGGAACGCTTCAAAACTGTGGCGCGTCACGGCCCACATCCACGACTCAGCTTCGCCGATCGAGAAACTGATGAGGGCTTCACTCGATCCAAGCGTACGCTGGACTTCGGGGAGTGGCCTTCTTTGGGCGGACGCCGTCTTTAAGCCAAGTTTCGCCTCGACTTGCGAGAGTTTCACGCGAGCAGCGCTGGCGGGTTCAGCCTTTCCGCTTCTCCAGGCTGACGCCAAAGCGGAACGATAGCTGGCCAAGGCGCCGTAATACTCTGCGGGAAGTCGCTGGCCGGCCGCGAGCGTCCGACGAAACGAAGCTGATTTGTGCTCCTCGGCTGTCTCGAACATTCGGCGCGAGAGCGCGGGATCGCGTGTCTTCTGCCACAGGGCCATGCCCGTGAACACATAATCGTCGTAACGGCGGTCAACCCCGGCTTCGAAGCTCACCCGGTCGTCATCGCTCGGGAGAATTTCCTCGCGCCAAAGCGCCGCGCGCCGAACGGCCTCTTCGAAATCGGCGAGCGCGCCGGGCAGATCCGACAGCGCACGCTTGGCTTTTCCCCGGTTGTGATACATGGCTGAAAGCCTTTCGGGGGCCTCGCCATTCCAGCCCAATTGGATGGCACGGTTCAGAAGGTTCAGAGCCGAACGGGGATCACCCTGGGCGATTCGCAACATCCCCAGGTACAGGTACGAGGTCCCTAAATCCCGGTTACCCATGGAACGTCTGAGCCGGAAGCTTTCCGTCAACGCCGTGTCCGCCTTGGCAAGCTCGCCCGAAAGCATGCGCATGTAACCGATGAGATTCCAGCCCAAGGCGGCCGAAGCGACATCGTTTTGCGCGAGCGCGGAATCAATCGCGGAGACGAATAGAGGCTCGGCTCTCGCCCAGTCTCGTCGTCGAGAAGCTTCTATTCCCGAGTGCAAGTAAACACGGGCTTTCAACGCCTCATCATTGATTCCGTGTACAAATGGATGAACGGTGCGGAGGGTTTGCGAGGCGGCGTTGAAGTTACCCATACGGCGATACACACTCGAGAGGTTCAAACCTGCCCGTACGGCGATCTCGGCGTCCTTTTCTCGCACGCCGTAGTTGTACGCCCGTTCGGCGTTTTCGGTTGACGCCTTGAATTCATGCGTTGCCATGAAGCAAACGGAAAGCCCGATACGTGCGCGCGCCGCTAAGCGTTCGTCTTTATTGGCAATGGCATTGGTGAGCGTGCTCTGGAAGAGTTCCGCCGCAGAGGAGTATTTCCCGGAGCGCAGAAAGGCGGTAGCGTCGATCAAAGACTTAGGGTATTCAGAAGAAGCTTTAGGCTGCTGCCCAATCGCTACCGTAGCGATCAGGTAAGTAAAGAGTGCAAAACAGCGGATCACAAACTATAACTGCTGGGGGATATTCTACCTGGGAGCAGGTGTCTGCCGAGCTCCCAGGTAAGTATATCATCCGGGGCCGTCTCCGGCCCTTGCTCCACTAAAAGAGCATATTGTATAAAACGCGCCTGTTTACGCGTGAACTGCTAACTACCACAGGGCGATAGGTGGGACTGGGACCATTTCCTCGTCCATGTTTACCTTCCGCAGTGGAGTAATAAAAAAGCGCCGAGCAGTAAGCCATTTGAGTGGCCTTTCTGCCCGGCGCCTTTTCTGATTCAAGCTTATCCCTCGTACCCGGGGTTTCAGGGGTACGGGGATCGGAAGTTATACACGCCGAAGGAAATAAAGATTTTCAAAACGAGCGAACGGTTTTTGGAGGGTGTCGAAAGGGCCGAACTATCGCTTGGATGCCGCGACGATCTTCAAGATTTGAGCCCCATACTTCTCCACCAGCTTAGGGCCGATGCCGGCGACCTCGAGCAGCTCCGCTTCGTTCTCTGGCAGGTCGTCCGCGATTGCTTGCATCGTCTTGTCGCTGAGAATGCGGAACGCCGGGATGGATCGCTTCTTGGCTTCAGCGAGCCGCCAGGATTTGAGCGCCGCGGCTGTGGCGTCCGCGCGCGGTTCCGGCTTCGGTTTCCGTGCCGCCGATGGTTTTGCCTTTGCTTTCGCTTTCGATCTGCGCGCTGTGTCCGGAGCCGCAATGTCTTCGCGAATCGTCACCCGAGATGGGGCGTCGGCGTCCGCAGGGTCTGCCATTAACCAGACCTTGCGGAAAGCGATGCGCTTGCCGTCTTTTTCGAAGGACGTTTCCTCGATATCAGCCAGGCCGCACCGCGCCATTGCATTCAGCATGTCTTCGAACTGCCGGCGGTCCACGTCGCCGTGCGGAAATGCCTGCGTGAAGAGCTTGCCGGCCGAAATACCGTCCGTCCCGTCCAAGGCCGTCAGGATGCGCGCGATCAAGTCTCGTTCACGACCCGTCGCGGCGCGGCATTGCTGCACGACAGCCGAGCGCTCGTCGCAGAAATCGCAAACGCCGCACGGGCGCCGTGAATCTGTCGTATCGCCGAAGTATTGGACCAGCGCCAGCATCCGGCACTGCGCTGTCTCGCAGTACGACAGCATCTTTTCGAACTGCGCGAGTTTGTGCTCGCGCTGGGCGAGATAGCCGTTGCGAAACGCTCCAGCACCGCGCGCGACGCTGTCGGAGTAATCGACGATGGCCCCGCCGTGGATCCAGAGCTTTTCCAGAGCGATGTCGAAGGCGTCCTCACTGAGTCGCGAGCGAGCCTTCACCGCTTCCTTCGCCTGCAGTTCCGGCGTCAGCACGTTGTAGATCTGCTCCAGGACCGCGACGTCGGGGTAATCGCGTTCGAAGAAGAAGTCGTGTGTGCGACGGTCGGCATACGACTGCATTAGAATGGCGCGCGAGGGTTGCCCGTCGCGCCCGGCGCGGCCGATCTCCTGGTAGTAGCCTTCAACAGTGGCGGGAAGCGCTGTGTGGATGACGGTGCGGATGTTCGGCTTGTCCACGCCCATACCAAAGGCGATGGTGGCGACAATCACGTCGAGCTTGCCGCCGAGGAAGTCATTTTGCACCTGCTCACGACGTCGTCCGTCCATACCGGCGTGGTACGTGTCGGCTGCAAAGTGCCGCCGCAACTCGGCCGCGAGCGTCTCGGCGTCACGGCGCGTCGGCGTGTACACGATCGCGGGCCGGCGCTCCCCTTCCTGAAGCAACTTCGCGGCGAGATCGAACCGGACACCCGGCGCAACTTTGGCAACTTCGATCGCGATGTTGTCACGGCGGAAGCCTTGGATGAGTTGCTTGGCCGTGCTCAGGCCCAATTGCATCGCGATGTCGCGCTGGACCAGGGGTGTCGCAGTGGCGGTCAAGGCAATTACGGGCGCTGGACGCAGCGCGGCAAGGTGCTGGCCTATGGTGCGGTAGTCGGGCCGGAAATCATGGCCCCACGCCGAGATGCAATGCGCTTCATCGATGGCGACCAGGCACGGCTTGCGCTTGGCGAGCATCTCAGGGAAGCCCTTCACGCGCAGACGCTCCGGCGCAATGAAGAGGAAGTCGAGTTCATCGTTTAGATACCGCAGGTAGACGTCGCGCGAGGTGGCGCGGTCGCGATGGGAGTGAATGCGCTCGGCCGCAAAGCCGAGAGCCTGCATCTTTGCGACCTGGTCCTCCATCAGCGCGATCAGGGGACTGATCACCAGTGTGGTCCCGCCGAGCACAATCCCGGGGAGTTGATAACAAAGTGACTTACCTGAGCCGGTCGGCATCACCAGCAGCACGTCCCGGCCGCCGGTGAGCACCTTGCACACCTCTTCCTGGCTGGTCCTGAACGAATCGAACCCAAAACACTTCTTCAGCACTTCCTGCAATGTGCCGGATCTGTCATCAGCGGTGCGGCGCCGGGCAGGCGCCATGACTGCCGCGGTCGCGCCTGTGGAGACAACCTGCGCGGCCGCCTCGTAGGCTTGGGTTCGTTCTGCAGCGGCCAGCGAGTTGACCTTGCCGATCACGTCGCGCACGTACTGCTCGATCCCTCGGAGGAACGGGTTCAGTTCGGCCTGCCCGCGCTCAATGCGCTTCAGGAAGGCCTCCCATTGGCCCGTCATCGCCGGGCTCTTCACTTCCGGGTGGACGACCTCGATGAGCCGGATTCCCTTGTCTGTCGCTTCCAGGCTCTTGCCGCGGCGCACGATGAACTCGCGCTTGAGGAGAACTTCGATGATCTGCGCCCGGGTGGCAGGGGTACCCAGGCCGTTTTCCTTCATGGCCTGCGACAGCTCCTTGTCATCCAGCGTCTTGCCGGCCGTTTCCATCGCGGTGAGCAGAGTGCCTTCGGTGAATCGCTTGGGAGCACGCGTCTTCTTTGACACCGACTCGACGTCGACGATCTGTTGCTGTTGGCCTTGCTCCAGCCCCGATGGGAGCTTCTGACCTTCCTCCGCATCCTCCTTCCCTGTGGGCTTGCGGGTTACCACATCGAGCACTTTCCAGCCCTGTTGGACAACCGCGGTCCCGCTGGAGTGAAAGCGGTCCTCCACGGAGCTGACGACGAGAGTAATGATCGTGGTGACCGACCAGATGTGCTCGTCGTGCCAGGCGGAAAGCAGCCGGCGGCAGACCAGGTCGAAGATCTTGTGCTCGTCCGCGTCGAGCGACACCTTGGCAGGCGAGACGCCTGTCGGGATGATGGCGTGGTGGTCGCTAACCTTCGCATCGTCCACGAACGAGCGGCCGAGAGGTCGTTCGCCGGTCCCAGGCGCTACGAGCCCGTCGTAATCGCCCGCTATCATGTTCACGATTCGCGGCAGCGTGCGCGCCACATCCTGCGAAAGGTGCCGGCTGTCGGTGCGCGGGTAGCTGATGAGTTTGTGGCGTTCGTAAAGGGCCTGCGCCAGTTCCAGCGTCTTCTGCGCGCTGAAGCCGTAGAGGCGATTGGCGTGGCGCTGAAGCTCCGTCAGGTCGTAGAGTGGCGGCGGCGCGGCGCGACGTATCTGCGCCTCCATCTTCTCGATCCGGGCCTGACCGCCGCGCACACGTTCGCAGATGGCGTCGGCTTCCTGCCCGTCGGCCGCGAGTTTCGCGGCGGCGTCCATTGGCTCGACGTCGGGTCGGAACCAGGTTCCGGCGTACTGATCGCCGGGACGGGGCGAGAACGTCGCCACCACGTTGCGGTAGTCTTCGGGCACGAATGCCCGGATGGCCATTTCACGGTCCACCAGCATCGCCAGCGTCGGCGTTTGCACTCGCCCCACGGAGAAGTCTTCGCCGCAAGCGAGGGTATACGCGCGGGAAAGATTCATGCCAACGAGCCAGTCGGCGCGGCTGCGGCCTCGAGCGGCGTCGGCCAGCGGGTCATAGTCGCGAGACTCGCGGAGTTTGGCGAAGCCGTCGCGAATGGCTTCCGGGGTCAGCGATGAGATCCAGAGACGCTGCACCGGTTTATCCGAAGCGGCGGCCTCGTAGATGTAGCGGAAGATCAGTTCACCTTCGCGTCCAGCGTCCGTCGCGCACACCACCGAGCCCACTTTCGGGGAAGTGAGGATCTTGCGGACGACTTCGAACTGGTCCTTGGTGTTCTCGCCAATGACGAGCGGCCAGGTCTCGGGAATCATCGGTAGATGCTCCCGCCGCCACGAGCGCCATTCCGAGCGAATCTCCCCGGGTTGGGCGAGCGCGACAAGGTGGCCGATGGCCCAGGTGACGATATAGCCGTCACCGTACAGATACCCTTCGCCGCGTTTATTTGCGTTGAGGATACGGGCGATGTCGCGCGCTACCGAGGGCTTTTCGGCGACGACCGCAATGCTGGTCTGGATCGCCATCGTTGCTGTGTCACCAGGATAACGCTATTCGTAGCGAAGGGCTTCGGTTGGGTTCAATCGCGAAGCTCGATTGGCAGGAATCAAGCCAAAAACGAGGCCGACCACAGCGGAGACGCCGAAAGCGATCACAATCGACCAGACGGAAATGGGAATGGCGAACTGATCAGTGAAGAACTGGACGCTGAGCGGGAGCGCCACCCCGGCGAGAATCCCGACGATGCCGCCGCCGACGCTGATGAGCACCGCCTCCAGCAGGAACTGGTGAAGAACCCAGCGCCGGGATGCCCCAATCGCCATACGCACGCCGATTTCCCGGGTTCGTTCTGTAACGGTCACCAGCATGATGTTCATGATGCCGATTCCGGAAATGACGAGGGCGATGGCCGACACCATGATGAGTACGATGGTGAGGATCGTGGCGATGTTCTGCGCCGCCTCCAGGATTCCGGCGAGGTTCTCGACGCGATAACGGGCGCCTTCGCGATGACGGCCTTCGATGATCTGGCGCACTTCGCGGGTAACTGCGGGCACTTCCGCGGCATCGCGGACTTGGACGTACAGCGGGTCAATTCGTTCGGACGAGGTGAAGTAGCGCAGCACCGTAATTGGGATCAGGACCGTCTCAGCGGTGAGTTCAGACATCCCGAAACTGCTGGTCTTCTCTTTGAAGGTGCCGATGACCGTGAACTGCAGGCCGTGTAGTTTCAGGATCTGGCCAACCGCTGCGGGCTGGCTCCCGTACAGCTTGCGAGCGAGCTCTTCGGTGAGCATCGCGACCTTGTTCCGCATCGCGACGTCGTTGGCGTCCATGAAGCGCCCTGCGAGAATCACCAGATTGCGAACAGTCTTGTACTGATCATCCGATCCGAGAACCGCGATGTCCTGTTCGCGGCCGCCGATCAGCATCCGGTCGTAGTTCGTCATCACGCCCGTAGCTGCGTTGATTCGGCCGCCCAGACTTTGGCGTACCGCCTCCACATCGGCGAGCTTGACGAAGTCGGCC
>DASQDN010000678.1:0-1960 GCA_035634155.1 Bryobacteraceae bacterium
ATCTATGTCTTAGGCGGATATACGGCGACACGCCAGACGAAGAATACAGTCCAGGTCTATGATCCTATCGAGGATCGCTGGGAATTCACCACGCCGATGCCCATTCCTTTGAATCACAACATGGCTGCCTCGGTGGGGGGCAAGCTTTACATGATCGGCGGTCAGCTCACGGACGCCGGATCGGGCAATTACAGCGATCGCGTCTTCGAGTACGATCCGAACACGCGTCAGTGGACCGAACGAGCGCGCATGCCCACCGCGCGTGGAGGCGCAGTTGCTGTGGTGGTGGACGAAAAGATCTACGTCGCGGGGGGCCGGCCGCCGCGCGGCGCAGATTTCGCCGTTTACGAACCGGCAACAGAGACCTGGCGCACCCTGCCGGACATGCCCACGCAGCGCAACCACCTGGCGGGCGCAGCCGTGAATGGCAAAGTGTACATCATCGGCGGGCGTTTCGAAGGCGGCTCTCAAAGCCCGCAAAGTGCTGCTGTTGAGGTGTACGATCCGGTTACAAACTCGTGGTCGGCCGGCGCGTCCATGCCAAAGCCAAGGGGCGGAGTCAATAGCGTTGCCGCGCACGGCTGCCTTCACGTTTTCGGTGGAGAAGGGAATCCCGGCGGGCATTTAGGAATGCACGCGGATCACGATGTCTACAACCCGATTACCAACACCTGGACGAGCTTGGCGCCGATGCCCACGGCGATACACGGCGTCACCGGTTTGGCGTTCATCCATGGACTCATATACCTTCCCGGTGGTGGCACTGCGCTGGGAGGCAACAGCGGCGCGTTGATTCACCAGGTCTACAGGCCCGCTGTCGTGTGCCGGTAGAACGCTCGACCGAGCGCGGCGGAACTCGAGAGCCTTGTGGAAGTTGGGCCCTCAACACGGCACTCCTGGAATCTGGCCGGCCACACGGTAGGCGCCTGTCTCATAAAGAGTTCCGCGAGTATCTTCGAGATCGAGTTCGTCACGGCCCCGTTATGAACGACGACTGGACGCGCGGTCGCGAGTTTAGCATCTTGGATGGCCGGCAAAGGTCCATCACAGAGCTGATTCCATTGTCAGCGCTCGCGTACAGTGGTGCAGAGGTGAAGACGTGCATAAGTTAGTTTTTCAGCTGATGATCTGGCTGCCGGGCAGTATTCTGCTTGGGCAGCATCAGCAGGAGCCGGAAGTGCACAAGGTAATCTCTGCTTTCCTGAATGCACTTTCGGCGAAAGACGAGTCCGCTTTGAGGCAATGTTGGGTCGAGCAGCCCGTGGCCTTTTTACCCGTTGCGGGGACGGCAGGTGGAAAACGCCTGGACCGCGAGGCGGATTTTCTCCAGGGGTGGAGAGATGTGTTCGCAGCGGGAGTACGAACCCAGACGAACGTCAACGACAAACCCGCGGCGTTGCGCATCGAACCCAAGGACATGAGAACTGACTTCCTGTCGCCGGACGTTGCCGTCGTGACATTCCATCTGACCGCGAATCCGCAGGCCCTTGGCAGGCGCATGTTCGTGCTGGCGCGAACCAGCCGCGGATGGAAGATCACACATCTGCATGCATCGAATATGGCGCTACCTGCAGGGAAGTGAACATGGATGTCTCCGGAGCAATCCCGCGGACTGTTAAGCGCGCTCCTTCTCT
Source organism: Bryobacteraceae bacterium (assembly GCA_035634155.1). Lineage (GTDB taxonomy): Bacteria > Acidobacteriota > Terriglobia > Bryobacterales > Bryobacteraceae > DASQDN01. Next base: position 1,635 of record DASQDN010000678.1, read on the forward strand.
CCTTATGGGTCGTAGAGCTTTTCTCTCGACGTTAGGGTGTTTGGGTTCAACGGCATTCATTCAGGGTCAGAACAGGATTGCGAACGGGCGCACGGCGACTGCTGCTGATGTCCAGGCGTTGAAGGAAGACTGGTCGCGCTTCCGCGGGCCAAACGGCTCAGGCATCGGAGCGGGAGCGGGCTATCCCATTGAGTTTGGTCCGCGCAAGAACGTTGTCTGGCAGCGTTCGTTCCCGCCGGGCCGATCCTCGCCGGTGTTGACGACCGACCGCATCTTTCTTACGTCGGATACGGGCGAGAAGCTGCACGTGATCTCGTTGGATCGAA
>DASQDN010000679.1:0-5622 GCA_035634155.1 Bryobacteraceae bacterium
CCGGGGATCACAAGGTGATCGCCGAAGTTTCGTTTCCGACGGCCTTGACCACGCTGCATGAGAAGGCGATTTATCTGCATGACGCCCGGCAGTACCAGGTGGAGCGGTTCGATTATGACGGTCGGAAGGCGTATGTGCGGCGCGTAGATAGCGATTATTTCACCGATGCGATCGACTATACGCAGGTGAAGATTCTGGCCGAGTATGAGTCGACGGGAATGAACGGGGCGGAGATTCTCCACGGGGACGTGCGGGTGAATACGCAGGTGGTCGGGTTCAAGAAGGTGAAGTTCTTTACCCTGGAGAATGTTGGGTCGGGCAGGTTGTCGATGCCCGAGCAGGAGATGCATACGACGTCATTTTGGCTGCATTTCCCGGCGGAGTTTCTGGGTCGGTTTCCGGATCTCCCGGCTGCGGACCGGCAAAGCGGCATGGCGGCTTTAGGGACGGCTTTACGATCCGTGGCGGCGTTGTTGCTGATGTGCGATCCGCATGACTTGGGGGTAGCAATAACCGAGGATGTCGCGCCCGGAGCGTTCGAGCCGAATCTATATTTGTACGACAGCTATCCTGGGGGCGCAGGGCAGAGCGCGCCGCTGTTCCGGCTGGCTCCGGAGTTGTTACGGAAGACGCTCCAATTGATTGAGGGGTGCGGGTGTGATCATGGGTGCCCGAGTTGTACGGGTCCGATCGGCGAAATCGGGGAACGTGGCAAGGAAGCGGCATCGCGGTTCCTAGTGGCGATGTGCGCGTGAAAAGTGGGGAAATAGGTGCCAGGGCACAATAATCCCTATTTTGTGGTTGTGTGTTGCCGTGTTCTCAGACACTTACAATAGTCTGGGGCATGGAGATCGGGGGAAATAGGGCGCTGGCACCTATTTCGGAGGCGGGGATGAGCGATATTGCGGGATTGCCGTTCTGGGAAGTGCATTTTGACCAGACGGGGCGGTTGATTAAACACGTGGGCGGGATTCCGGCGCAGATTACGGATCTGTTCGTGTTTGCCCATGCCTGGAATAACGACTACAACGACGCTAAAGACTTGTACGACGTGTTCTTTGAATCGCTCGCCCAGGAGTTGGTGGAGCATGGGGCTAAGGCCGATGTTCAGATCGGGCTCGCCGGCGTGTTCTGGCCATCGGTGCTGTGGCCTGGCGATGAGCCGCAGTTAGAGAAGACCGGGGCGCCCATGTTCGGACCCATCGAAACGCATTGGAGCGACGAGCTGAAAAAGGCGTACGAAGGCCCCGCAGAGCGAGCGGCTATCGATCGGATGCGCGAAATGATCGGTGCTCGGCCGACCCACCCCGATGCAGTTGCGGAGTTCAAGAGGCTGGCGGCAGTGCTCGCTCCCAACGGCGATTTGAATCTCGACGATGTGATGGGCGACTCGTTCGAGGATGCCGAATGGGCGCTGCGATTGGCCGTCTATTCGGAGATTGCAACGCGCGCCATTCGCATCGGCGAGCAGGGACTCGGGGCCTTCCTACCCACGCTTCCGGATGCGTTGCACGTGCACCTGTTGGGTCATGGATTCGGCGCTGGGCTCGTGGGATCGGCCGTGCAAGCGGGCACTCGCAATGTGAAGAGCTTGTTCCTAATGGGCGTCGAGCCGGGCGAAGCTTCGCATTTGCAACCCGAGCCGGTAATCGCGACTGAAGTCGACATCCTGGACCCCGAGGTCGCTCGGGCGGTGCTCCGGACGGCCGGCGTGGTGTGAAGACCGACCTCGACTTCATGGTGGACGCATTGGCGCTTGCTCGTGAGGCCGAGCGCGCGGGCGAAGTTCCTGTCGGAGCCGTTGTGGTGCTGGATGGCGTGGTAGTCGGGCAGGGCTTCAACTCACCTGTGAGTCGCAACGATCCCACGGCGCACGCCGAGATTGTTGCGCTGCGGGAAGCCGGGCTTGCCGCACGCAATTACCGGCTGCCGGGCGCAACGCTATACGTCACGATGGAGCCTTGCGTGATGTGCGCTGGGGCGCTGGTGAATGCGCGGGTCATGCGCCTTGTATTTGCGGCGCGGGACCTGCGATTCGGCGGCGTGCGCAGTAAATATCGACTCGCCGACTCGGACATCCTGAATCATCGCGTTGATGTAGTGGAGGGCGTCTGTGCCGCGGACGCGACCGAGATGTTGCAACGGTTTTTTGCGGCCCGGCGATAAACTATTACGCAATGCCCGATCTGTCGATTGTTACTCCTGACGGCAAATCCACGCCCGTGAAGCTGTCGAGCCCGCGGATGGCTCTGGGACGCTCGGCGACGAATGAGTTGTCTTTCCCGGAAGACAACGGATTGTCGCGGCAGCACCTGGTCTTCGAGAAAGATGGCGAACAGTGGCGTGTGCTCGACGTGGGGAGCAAGAATGGCACGGTTGTAAACGGGAAGCGCATCGACTGCCCCACCGCATTGAAGGCCGGCGACCAGATTTTGGCCGGTCATCTCACGATGGTGTTCGACGCGCCGACCGGACGCAAGTTCGAACGTACCGTGGTTGTTTTCGATGGCCGCGAGGAGCGCACGCGGTCGGCGACTTTCGCGACGGACCTGACGCACGCGATCACGTCGGACAAACCGGTGGCCGCCAGCCGGATGGAGGCGCTGATTCGCGCGGGTCGTGAGCTTGCGGGACACAGACCGCTCGATGAGCTCTTCACCTTGATTCTCGACCTGGCGGTGGAGGCAGTGAAGGGTGAACGCGGGGTGCTGCTGACGCTGGAGGGAGATGCCCTGGTGCCCCGGGCCGCTCGTGGGGAGAATTTCCGAATCAGTAGCGGCGTGCGGGATCGCGTATTGAATGAAAAGGAATCGATCCTTGTCAACGACGTGCAGTCGAACGAAGCCTTCCGCGCGATGCACAGCCTGGTGCAGCAGCAGGTGCGGATGCTAATGGCTGCCCCGCTTCAAACCAAGGACGATGTAATCGGGTTGATCTATGTCGATTCACCATCACTGATCCGCGAGTTTACTTCGGATGACTTGAGTATGCTGACGGTGCTGGCGAACGACGCGGCGATTCGGATCGAGCACGCCCGGCTTATCGAAGTGGAGCAGGCGAAGTTGATTCTGGCTAAGGACCTGGAACAGGCGGCGCAGATCCAACAAGGGCTGCTGCCGACCCAGGCGCCGAAACTGGCGGGGGTCACGCTGGCGGGTCACAACGCGGCCTGTCGAACCGTGGGCGGCGATTATTACGACTTCATTCCCTACCCCGACGGGAAGGTTGCGATTGCGCTGGGAGATGTATCCGGAAAGGCGATGCCGGCGGCGCTGCTTATGACCAGCCTGCATGCTCGGGTGCGTGTGCTGGCGGAAGATCCGCCGGACGTAGCTGAGATGATGACGCGGCTAAATCGCGCCACTGCTGCGAACTGTCCGTCAAACCGGTTTGTCAGCTTCTTCTTTTCGGTGTTCGATCCCGCGACTGGCATTCTGACGTATGCCAACGCCGGGCATAATCCTCCAATGGTGGCTCGCGCGGGCGGGCGCATCGATCTGCTCGAAGGCGGCGGGTTGTTGATGGGCATCCTGCCGTCCGCAAAATATGAGGCCTATACAGTGCAGCTTCAGCCCGGCGATGTGCTGCTGCTGTATAGCGACGGCGTCACTGAGGCGACGAATCCCGAAGGCGAAGAGTTCGAAGAGGAGCGGCTGTCGCGCGTGTTGAAAGCGAGTGCCGCGCTGAGTCCCGGCGAAATCGTGGAGGCGATCACAAAGGCCGTACGCGATTTCAGCGCGGGCGCTCCGGTGGCCGATGACCTGACGCTTGTGGTGGCGAAGCGTTAGCGTGCGATTTGTCGCGGCGTTGCTGCTTGTGGCTAACGCTACGGGCGCTGCAGACGATTCGTGGGACGCGGGAAAGGCGCTGAATCGAGAACTCGGCGAGTCGACCGGGGGCAAGGTGCAGTTGATCTTCGAGCTGCGGTCGCGAGTCGAGTACAGGCCGAATCAGGCATTTGGGAACGATGCCGATCTGTTCGCGGATTTCACGCGCGTGCGATTCGGCGGGACATACAAGCCGGCGTCGTGGCTTCGTTTTTCCGGTACGGCCATGGACGCCAGGGCTCCCTTGTATGGGACTCCGGCTCCGAGTTCAGCGCGCGACCCTTTGGAGTGGCATGAGGGTTTCGCTGAGTTACGACCCGAGTCGAAGCTCGGATTCGGAGCGGTAGTCGGGCGACATGTGGTGAACTATGTCGATACACGTCTGGTGGGGTCGCCGCAATGGGCTTACATCCCGCGCACGTACGATGGGGCTCGCGTGTATTGGCGCACGGCTCGCGTGCGGTTGGAAGGGCTATTCATCGCGCCCGTGAAACTGGACAGCTCGCGCTTCAACAAGCCCGTGCTGGGCGAGCATCTGGTGGGCACGTATAACGTGGTCCAGCTCAACAAACATGTGTCGGCGGATCTGTACTTCTTGGGACGGCGGCAGAACCGGGCCGGTGGATTTTCGGGGGCAGGCAGTCTGGCGGTGGACTCGTTTGGGACGCGGTTGTTTGGTCCGATCGGCGATGGATATCGGTACAGCGTGGAGGCGGTGAAGCAGACCGGGCAAATCGGCGGTGTGCCGCATCGAGCCTATGCGTGGGCGGCGCAGGTGGCTCGGAGGTTCTCGACGATTCCAGTGGATGCCTACGTCGAATACAAGTTCGCTTCGGGCGAGAGCCGGCCGGGGCGGAGCGGCGCGTTCGACCAGTTGTATCCGGCGGCGCATGACAAGCTAGGTCATGCAGACGTGCTGGGCTGGCGGAACGTGAAGAACTGGCGAGCTCAGGCAACGTGGACAGGGGCGCCGGGCTTGTCGGTGGCGTTGATGTACAACAACTCATGGCTGGCCGATGCTCGAGACGCGGCGTACAACCTGCAAGGTAGGCCGATTGCGCGGTCCGCGACTGGCATGGACGGCACGCACATTGGACAGGAGTTGGATCTTTATTTTGCGTACCGGCGTTCCGGGTGGACAGCGGGCGCGGGCTACGGGCGGTTTCTTGCGGGCGAGTTTATCGAGCGCACCTCGCCCGGCCGCAGCCCAGCGTACGCGTACGTGTTCCAAAGCTATAGCTTCTAAGAAGGTTTGATCACATGGACAGGGAGCGGCAGTTACAGGCCGATGCATGGATCGGGGATGCGGTGCTGGCCTTATGGGCTCGGCTGCAGATTGTGCGCACCGATCGCGTAGTGGATGGGCCGAAGTTTCTGCGGATGACGTCGAACCAGTTCCTGGCGGCCTTCGGTGAGCCCACCGCGGTGGAGGCCCAGATCGGCCGCGCTTATCGCGACGGTGGCGAGGCCGCGGCATTCGCATGGATCGAGGAGAAGATCGCGCCCTTGTTTGCGCGTCAGGAGGAGAAGCGGCTACGGGGCAAGGGGCTCCGGCGCGGGCTCTAGCGGCGCTTCGGGCTCCGGGGCTGGTGGCGGCGACTCAGGCTCAGGCTCAGGCACCGGCTCCGGTTCAGGCTCAGTCATTTCTTCGTTGACGTTTTCGTCATCTCTGATAAACCGCAATTCCCAGTTCGATTCCCCAAATACATAAAGGCGCGCACGCTGTCCAGCGATCGAGTCCGTCTCCTCAGGTCCGAGTCCGAGCACTTGGGGATACCAGAATGCATCCGACAGG
>DASQDN010000680.1:0-13592 GCA_035634155.1 Bryobacteraceae bacterium
GGCGCGTTGTTGCCGACCAAGACGGTGCACTCAGCCAAGTCGTGGCTGTCGAACCCTGACGTCGATCGCACGGCGAAGGTCCTGCCATGGGATGCGCAGGAAGCCGGGCGCGTGCTGTCCCCGGTGGAGGTCTCATCGGCCTACCTGCGCCACATCGCCGAAGCATGGCAAGCCCGCAACGGCCAGCCGCTAAAGGACCAGCGTGTTGTGCTCACCGTGCCGGCATCCTTCGACGAAGAAGCGCGCGAGCTCACCGTGCAAGCCGCCCACGAAGCGGGCATCGAGAACCTCACGCTCATTGAAGAACCCGCCGCGGCGTTCTACTCCTGGATCGCCAACCACCTCACGCAGTCGCAGAAAAGCTTATTCGACGGGCAAACCGTGCTCGTCTGCGACGTCGGCGGCGGTACCAGCGACTTTACGCTCATTCGAGTGCACCGCGAAGGCGATCGCGTCGAGTTCACACGTACCGCGGTCGGAAAGCATCTGCTGCTGGGCGGCGACAATCTCGACCTCACGTTGACCTGGCTTGTCGAAAGCAAGCTCGGCACTACCTTATCCTTGCGCCAGCGCAGCGGCCTACGGCGTCAGTGCGCAGCCGCTAAAGAGCGTCTGCTGTCTGATTCCAAACTGCAAAAGGTTGACATCACCGTACTCGGCGCAGGCACTGGTTTGATCGGCGGCACGTTGCGCACGGAGATCACGCGCGACGAAGTCCTGGAATTGGCCGTCGAAGGCTTCCTGCCGTTCTGCTCGCTCGACGAAAAGCCCAAAGAAGAAAAGCGTAGCGTCTTCCGCGAACTCGGCCTTCCGTACGTATCGGATCCGGCGGTCACACGTCATCTGGCGGCGTTCTTAAGCACCACCGACGCACGCCCGGACGCGATCCTGTTCAACGGCGGCTTCTTCATCCCCGACATCCTGCGCGATCGCGTCGTCGATGTGATGGAGCGGTGGTACGGAACCCGGCCCGCTGTGTTCGAGAATCGCGACCTCGATCTCGCCGTAGCGGTCGGCGCCGCCTATTACTCTTATGTGCGAGCTACCGGCGCGGGCCTGCTGGTTCGCGGCGGCCTGCCCCGAGCGTATTACATCGGCATCGGTTCCACCGCCGAAACTGTGCGCACCGTATGCCTCGCGCCACGCGGCAGCGAAGAAGGCTCGGTGCTGGAGATCGATCGCGAGGACTTGCAACTCGTCGCCAACAAGCCGGTGTCGTTCCGCCTGTACAGCTCGCTGGCCCGCACTGAAGACCAGCTTGGCGAAGTCGTCGAGTTCGCCGCGGGCGATCCCGACCTGCACCTCCATGCGCCCCTGCAAGCGGTCATTCGCTTCGGCAAGAAGGCCGAAGAACGCACCATCCCCGTGAAGCTCGGCGTGCGGCTCACCGAAGTCGGCACGCTCGAAATCTGGGCGGACTCCCGTGTCAGCGAGCATCGCTGGCGCCTTCAGTTCGAACTCCGCAAAGCCGTCCAATCTTCCGGTCCTTCGCGACCCGCGGCCGTCATCGCGGAAACTGCCATGACCACGGCGCGTGGGCTGATCGAGGCAACGTTTGGGCCCGCATCGAGCTTCGCCCCGCAGGAACTGCCCAGCAAGCTGGAACAAACCCTCGCGCTCGGCCGCAACTCCTGGCCGCTGCCGACCATCCGCCAACTCGCCGATTGGATGCTGGAGTTCTCCGAAGGCCGCGCTCGCGGCCCGGCCCTCGAAGCGCGCTGGCTGAACCTTTGCAGCTTCTGCCTTCGCCCGGGCTTCGGCTATCCCGGCGACGACTTCCGCATCGACCAGGCCCGCCGCATCTACGCCTCGGGCCTGCGCTTTGCCAACAACATCGAATCCGAGATTCAATGGTGGATCATGTGGGGTCGCCTCGCCGGAGGCATGAACCGCAACCAGCAGACCGACATCTTCCAGCGCCTTTCCCCGACCCTGCTCCCCAAGGCGGGCAAGAAAGCCGGACGGGTGAACACAAGCCTGCTCCGGGAAATGTCGCGCACCGCCGCTAGCCTGGAACTCCTGCCGATCCAAACCAAGACGGACCTGGGCGAAGCCCTGGTCAAGCGGCTGAAGTCCGGCGACGGCGGCGCAAGCGAGCTTTGGTGCATCGCTCGTATCGGCGCTCGTCAGCTTTTCTACGGACCGAATAACCAAGTGATCCCGCCTGCCACCGCGGGGCGCTGGGCCGACGCCCTGCTTCGCGTCAAGGGCTCGGAGGAAGCATTGGCTTCGATTTGTCAGGTGACGGGGGACTCTGCCCGTGACCTGCCGCCCGCCGTCGTCAATCTGGCGAGAGCGGCTCTCCAGTCCAAACCGGAACTGCTCGCCGCGCTCGAAGGCGAGAAGGGCCGCGACCTCGGCCGCATGTTCGGCGAGGAGCTTCCCGCCGGGCTCGTGTTTGCATGACCGAGGTGCAGGTAGTCGAGTGGCTGAAGCGCCTTGCGCCCGCCACCGGCTCCGGGGTCGTCCTCGGCATCGGGGATGATTGCGCGATCTTCCGGCCGCGCGGCTCCGCCCAAGACCTGCTCTTCACCACCGACCAGTTCATCGAGGGTGTCCATTTCCGGCGCTCCGACTCGCCCGAAAGCGTCGGCCACCGGGCCCTCGGCCGGGGCCTGAGCGACATCGCCGCCATGGGTGGAACTCCCCGCTTCTCCTTGACTTCATTGACGAAACCGCGCAACGTGAGCGACGCCTGGCTTCGCCGCTTTTATGCCGGATTGGTTCGTTTGGCATCGCGATTCCACACGGTCCTTGCCGGCGGCGACCTCGCCTCCGGCCCGACACTGGCCTGCGACGTGGTCGTCTGCGGCTCTGTCCGACGCAACGGAGCGCTCCGCCGCGACCGAGCCAAGCCGGGCGACACGATCTACGTCTCGGGTCCGCTAGGGGGCCCTGCCTCCAGGAACTACCCACCCCGGCTTTTCCCACCAAAGGTGAAGCTTGGCCAGCGACTCCTCGGCAAAGCCACTGCGTGTATCGACATCACCGACGGCCTCGCGCTCGACCTGCACCGCCTCTGTGTCGCGTCCGGCGTGAGCGCTAAACTGGAGAAGATCCCGCTGGTTGCGGGCGCCTCGGTGGAGCATGCGCTCTCCGGAGGCGATGAGTACGAGTTGCTGTTCACCGGGCGGGAATTGGGTTCGTTTGGTATTCCGGTGGGCGTCATCGAAGCCGGGGAGCCGTCCTTTGTACAGCCCTCCGGCTACGACCACTTCCGCGGTTGAGCGGCGTCATAAGGATGAGATGAAGAAACTCCTGCTTACCTCACTGCTTGTAGCTTCAGCGATCTTCGGGCATACGACGGAGCCTGCCGGACCCCCACCGTCCGACGTGGCGCCGGCGATTGCCGCGACGCTTCAGAAGGACGGCGTTCGCGTCCTCGACGGCAAGAAGGTCGTCATGGAACTGTGGTTTGTGGCTGCGGCGCCGACCGGACCCAAGACCACCGAAGAGGCAGTGTCGTGGGAAACCGTCGCGACCGGAGCTTTCCTCGGGGTGGCCCGGTTCCCCGAGCGGGGCAGTGACCGTCGCGGCATGACCATCAAGCCCGGCCTGTACACGATGCGCTTCGCCCTGTACCCGCAGAATGGCAATCACCAGGGCGTCGAGCCGCAGCGCGACTTCCTTGTGCTCTCCCTCGCTGCCGACGACAAGGACCCGAAGTCCACGCCGAACTTTGACACGCTCATGGAAATGAGCCGGAAAGCCGCCGGTAATCCCCATCCCGCCGTCATGAGTTTCTGGCGCGCCGAGGCTGACGCCAAGCCCGGAGTGGAGGCCAAAGAATCGGACCAGGTGCTCACCACCAAGATCGGCGACGTGCCCATTTCCGTGATCGTCGCGGGCCGGAACGCTCACTGATTGCAGAACGAACCGGATTTCAACCTGATACGTTTGCGCGCATCTCATCGACCGCTTTTTTGAGGCTGACAACCGGATCGGCAAGCGGCAGGTACTCCATGCAGATGTAACCCGAGAAGCCGGTCTTCGCGATCGACTTGTAAAGGTGGGGGTAGTTCATCTCCCCCGTGCCGGGATCGTTGCGACCGGGGTTGTCAGCCACATGGAAGACTGCGACATGCGGGGCGGCGTCCGCCAGGGTGCGGGAAACGTCGCCCGCCTGCACCTGCTCGTGATACAGGTCGAACAGCAGTTTCAGCGCCGGGCTCCCGACCTCGTTAACCAGCTTCAAACCCTCCACGCAGGTGTCCAGAAAGTACCCTTTGTGGTTCACCTTCGAGTTCAGCGGCTCCATGATGAGGGTCAGCTTCGCCTGCGCCGCCAGTTCTGCGGCGCGCTTGGCGCCTTCCACCAAGCTGGCGTACTGCTCGGCGCGGGTGCGGCCGGGGATGGCGTTGCCGCTCATCAGAATGATCTGCGGCACTTCCAGCCGCTGCGCCCATTCGATCGCTTTCCGCACATCGGCCAGGAAGTTCTCCCGCTGCTGGGGATCGACCATGCTCACCGGCCTCTTTCCCCACTCCGGCGTCGCAATGATCGTGTCCATCCCCATGTTGAAGGACCGGACGAACTTCAGCTTGGCGGCCGCCTCGGTTGCCGACCATTGGGCGTGCTCGGCGACAAGCTCGACCGACTGTATGCCGGCGCGTGCCGCGATCTGAACCCGCTCCTCAAATGTGCCCTTGAGGGTCCAAAGCATGACGGAAGAAGTGATCTTTGGGCTCGCCATATTGTTCCCCATGTTATCGTGGTGGATACCTCGTTTTGGACCCGTATGTCTCAACTCAAGTACCACACCAGCAGCGACATCGAGGTGATTCGCAGCGAATCCAAGGTTCCGTTCGAGCATGGCTTGCGCGACCTGCTGCAATCGCTTGACCGGCAAAGAGGAATCTACCTTTCCTCAGGCTACGAATACCCGGGCCGGTACTCGCGCTGGGACATCGCATCGGTCCGCCCTCCATTAGAGATCATCGCCTTCGGGCGCAAGATCGACTTTCGTCCGCTGAATCAGCGTGGCGTGGTGCTCAACCGGATCCTACACCCGATCCTGGCGCCGCATCCGCATTGGGACGATCTGCAAGTGACCGACTCCGGGATGACCGGGACGCTACAGACCCTGCCGAAGCTGTTCTCCGAAGAAGAGCGCTCCAAGCAGCCTTCGGTCTTCTCCGTGCTGCGCGCGCTGGTGCAGGAGTTCCGCAATGACCAGGATTCGCGCTTGAACCTGATTGGAGCTTTCGGCTACGATCTGCTCTTTCAGTTCGACCCGATCCGTTTCCGCCTTCCCCGCGGCGAGCGCAAGGACCTCCACCTCTTCTTCTGTGACGACATCTACTTCATGGATCGTAAGAAGGAGCAGATCGAGCACTATGAGTACGACTTCAGCTCCGGCGCCCTGACCACCGTCGGCGTGGATCGCGCGGCCGAGCAGTTGCCCTACGTTCCCGCAGGGCTCGACGCCGGCGAGATCACGTCCGACCATTCTCCCGAAGAGTACATGGCGAAGGTGGAGAAGGTCCGTGAAGGGATGAAGCAGGGCGAGTACTACGAAGTCGTTCTGAGGCAGACATTCTCAGCCGAGTTCACAGGGAGTGTGTCCGCGCTGTTTGAGCGCGTTCAGCAGGCGAGCCCGAGTCCCTACGAGTTCCTGGTCCAGTTTGGCGACGAGCAACTGGTGGGCGCCTCGCCCGAGATGTTCCTGCGAGCCGAAGGCACGCGCGTTGAAACGTGCCCCATCGCGGGTACGGCTCAACGGACAGGCGACCCTATGACCGACTCGGCGAACATCCGTGATCTGCTGGGTTCACTGAAGGAAGAGTCCGAACTCACCATGTGCACCGACGTGGATCGCAATGACAAGTCGCGCGTGTGCGTGCCGGGTTCGGTGCAGGTGATTGGACGCCGGTTGATTGAATCGTATGCTGGCGTGTTCCACACGGTAGATCACGTGGAAGGAACGCTACAGCCCGGCTTTGATTCGCTGGATGCGTTCCTTGCGCACATGTGGGCGGTGACCATTGTGGGTGCTCCCAAGAAGGCTGCGGCGCAGGCAATCGAAGAGCTCGAGAAGACGCCGCGGGGCTGGTATGGGGGCGCCGTCGGCGCATTGTCGCTCAACGGCGACATCAACACGGGCATCCTGATTCGCACTATCCATGTGCGCAATGGAAGGGCTGAGTATCCAGTGGGCGCCACTTTGCTTTACGACTCCGAGCCGGCGATGGAAGAGCGCGAAACACGGCTCAAAGCGACTGGCTTCTTCCGTGCCTTGCGTCCTCGGGCGAAGGCAGGCGCGGCTCCGATGGCAGCCCTCTCCACAGGTGGTCCTCGCATGATGCTGGTCGACAACGACGACTGCTTCATTCACACGCTGTCGAACTACGCTCGGCAGACGGGCGCCGAAGTGGTAACCTATCGCGCCGGGTTCCCGCAAGAACTGATCGACACGGTTCAGCCGGATGTGATCCTTATCTCTCCGGGACCGGGGCGGCCTTCCGACTTCAAGGTTCCTGAGCTTGTACGGCACGCGGCACAACGCGGCATTCCGGTGTTCGGTGTATGCCTAGGGCTGCAGGGCATTGTGGAGGCTTTCGGCGGGGAGTTGGGTGTGCTCGATTACCCGATGCACGGCAAGCCTTCAATAGTCCACAGCTACGGCAAGGGCGTATTTGCAGGCCTACCCGAGCAGTTCCAGGTGGGCCGCTATCATTCTCTTTATGCGCTGAAGAGCAAGTTTCCGGCATGCCTGGAGGTAACAGCGGAAAGCGAGGACGGCGTCATCATGGGCGTTCGTCATCGCGACCTGCCCATCGAGGCCGTGCAGTTTCACCCGGAATCGCTGCTCAGCCTCAACAACGCTTGCGGCCTGCAGTTGATGCGAAACGTGGTGGAGTTATACGGGCGAGCTCGTGCCGCGGCTCAGAAGTAGATGGCTGCTGGCCATTGCGGCCACTGTCGTCACGTCTGTCCTCTTTATCGACTTCTGCAATCTGGTGTACGCGTGTGGATGCCGGTCCTTGTGGGCCGGCGCGGACGCCATGTGCAACATTCATCATGCGGGCGCAAAGCATTGCCCCTGGTGCAGTATCGGCCTGGCGGGAAGCGTATCGGTGTGGCTGGCAATTGTGGGCGCGCAAAGCTTGTGTGCCCTGCGCGCCGGAGGCGGATGGATCTTGCGATCCGCCTTGACGTTTGGCGCGTTCCCGGTTGTCGGTGGCGCTCTCGCGGTTGCTCTAGGTGTTGCGCAGGGCTACTGGAGCTAGCGAACTGAGTTGGCGATGGCGACTGCCCGGTCCGGGGTCATATCTCCACTGAGGATTAGTGTGCGATCTTTGATGCTCCAGATCAGCGTGGTTCGCTCCTTACCGCCATCTTCCTTGAAGTCTTCCAGTAGCATGGCCGGTCCGGAATCGAGTCTCACCTCGCGCATCTGAACAGCGTCCTCCTGCGGTACACCCAGGAACCATGTCGGATGCTCGGCGAATTGCCTCGCCATCTGACTCGCCTCCCCTGCGCCTAAGCCAAGGATGCGAAACGCCACTTCCACGAACTCGCTCATAGCGAACCCTGCTGGCGCGTCGAGCGTCAGAGGCTGCATCTGCATCAGTGTTGAGCCGGGATACTCGGCGATGACGATGGGCCGGACTTCTATGCCGAGCTTGACCCCGTCCCACTCCTGCCGAGCACGAACATTGGAAGCACCCGCTTTGTCCAAAGCCTCCTGTAGCTGGCGAGCATTCAGATTGACACTCGCAGTGATGGGTCCAAGCACGGCCAGTTGCGGCGACTGTCCGAACTCCTGCGGGAACATCGGCGTGAAGCCCGCGGCTTGAGCGGCGGCCCGCGCCGTTTCTGCCCTTACGGGCGACTTCTGTCCGATGTGGATGTTTAGAGACCACGGCAGAGCATCGGGATCGACGCGCACCACGGTCACTCCGGTAAGGAAGAGGCGGTCCCAGATGCGCTGACCGACCGCTCGGGTGGCGGGAAGCATTGCCACCAGCACCAGCGCGGCAGCCAGAGCGGCGGCAAAACGAAGGCGGCGGGGGCGCATCGCCATCGGCGATCTCGAATTGAGCCGGGCGCGGGCGCGCACTGTATTTGGCTCCCACTCGGGCGTCAGCGTTGCGAGCTTCGCGTCGGTCCACTCGTTCAATTGCGGCTTAGATTCCATAACGTTTCGTATACTCCTTGCGGAACGAATCTTGTGCACGGCTGAGCAAAGTTCCAATGGATGCCGGGTTCAATCCGAGCGCCTGCGCCAGTTCCTGATAGGTGAGCCCATCGCTTCGCAGGACGAGCATCTCGGCGTCACGAGAGGTCAGCAGGGCCAGGATCGACCGAACGCGTAGCTGCTCTTCGGTTGCGATGTGCAACGCTTCAGGCGTGCGGGGCTCGAGGAGCCAACCCACGAATCGCTCGTACTTGGCGCGACGAGCTTGCTTGCGCAATTCATCGAGGCCGGCCCTGACGGCAGCCCGGCTCAGCCAAGCGCCGACGTTCTCGCCAGACCCAGTCGAGCTGCGCCACAGCTTCCAGAAGACATCGACAGCCAGTTCCTCCGCGCGGGCAGGATCGTGGACGATCCGTCCAATGACGCGGGCTACGCGCACGTAGTGCGCATCAAAGATCGTTTCGAACTCCATTGCCGTGTCTTCCACGGGATGGTCGGGAGTGATCACTTGGCTGCTGGCGTTCACACAAGCTTAACGACAGCCGCAGAAGGTTTGTGACAAAGGAAAGGGCCTCCCTCGCGGGAAGCCCTTTGCACTCGGATTGGGATGGAGGATTACAGGACCAGTTCGGCTTCCATAGTTGCTTCCTGCATGCGCAGCTTGGTGTTGAAGCCAAGCTTGCGACACACACTGATCATGCCAGGATTGTCGGCCAGGATCTCAGCTCGGACGAGGCGCAGCTTCTCTTCTCGGGCGATCTGCAGGATGGTACGTGACAACTCGGTGCCAAGGCCGCGACCTTGAAAGTCATCGGCCACGAGCACCGCGAACTCGGCTTCACCCGGATCGAGGAGCTTCACCAGTCGTGCGACGCCTACCACTTAGCGATAACCGGACTGTGGATTGGTGCGCTCGGCGACGAGCACCATCTGACGATCGTAGTCCACAAAGCAGATCTTGGCCAGACGATCGTGAGCAATACGCTGCTCCAGCTTCATGTGGTGGAAGTAGCGCTGATAGACCGTCCGCTCCGATAAGCGTTCATGGAAGTTGACCATGCGATGCTCGTCTTCCGGACGAATGGGCCGTATATGGACAACGATGTTGTCGTTGGTTAGCCACGACTTCGCATACTGCACCGGATACGGACGGATCGCGAGCTTCGGCAGATCCTCTTTCTTGGTGTCTTTGTCGTGAACGATGACACGCGCGTCCAGAGCGAGGAACCCGGCCGGGCTTGCCAGCAGAGGATTGATGTCGATCTCTTTGATCCATCGCTGTTCCACCACAAGACGGCTGAAGCGCACCAGCAATTCTTCCAGAGCATTCGTGTTCACAGGAGCACGCCCGCGCACGCCTTTGAGCGCGGTCCAGATCTTGGTCTGCTCCATCATGCGTCGAGCGAGAGTTGTGTTCAGCGGAGGCAGCGCGAGGGAGCGATCCTTGAACACTTCCACGAGCTGTCCGCCCGAGCCGAACAGAAGCACGGGACCAAACTGCGCATCCGAGCTGCAGCCGACGATCAGCTCATAGCTGTCCTTCATGGACATCATCGGCTGTACTGTGACTCCCTGGAAGTCCCCGGCGCGACCGTGAGCCGTCACCGATTCGCGAATCTCATTGAAAGCCGTGCGGACAGCAGCTTCATTCTTGAGGTTTAGCTTGACCCCGCCGACGTCGGTCTTGTGGGTGATGGTCTTCGAGTACAGCTTCAGAACGATGGGGTAGCCGATGCGAGCGGCAGCGTCGACGGTCTGCGACTCGTTGAGAGCCACCACCGTCGGTACTGCGGGGATGCCGTACAGCGACAACAGCTTCTTCGACTCGGCTTCATCGAAGATCGTGCGGCCTTCCTTCCGGACCTGGTCGATGAGCTGATCGGCGGCCAACTTCTGGTCGGCGAGGTGCTCGTCACTGGTGAGCGAGGGCGTCTCATACAAGCTTTCGAGATGCTTGCTGTATTGCCACAAGTAAGTGAAGGCCTTCGCGGCCGTGTCCGGATACGGGAACATCGGAATACCGGCGCGGTTGAGAATACGTACGCCTTCGGCCACCATGGGTCCACCCATCCAACTCGCCAGGATGGGCTTGCCGGTACCCGTTGCGTAGTGGCGGAGATTCTCCGCGATGCTGGTGGGACTCGTCATGCCCTGCGGGGTCATGATTACGAGCAGGCCATCGCTGTCGGGGTTCTTCATAACCACTTCGAGAGCCTTGGCGTAGCGATCCGCGGCGGCATCGCCGAGGATATCCACCGGGTTCGCATGGCTCCACGCGGAGGGTAAGAAGCCGTCGAGTTCTTCAAGAATGGACGGAGGCAGATCGGCAAGCTGACCGCCGGTGCCGATGAGTGAATCCGTGGCCAGCACTCCAGGGCCTCCGGCGTTGGTCATGACCGTCAGACGTGGTCCTTTCGGGCGCGGCTGCTTGGCGAGCACCTCCACCATATAGAAGATGTCCGCAATGTTGTTGACGCGGAGCACGCCGCAGCGATTGAACGCGGCATCGAGCACTTCGTCGCTGCCGGCCAAACTGCCAGTATGGGAAGCAGCGGCTTTCGCGGCGGCCTCCGTTCGACCAGCCTTGATCACGATGATCGGCTTCTGCAGCGCCACCTCGCGAGCCGCCGAAAGGAAGCTGCGGGGATCTCCGATTGTTTCCATGTACAGGACGATGGCTTTGGTGGCCGGGTCGTCGCCAAGGTAATGAATCAGGTCGCCCCAATCCACATCGAGCATGGCGCCGACGGAGAAGAAGGCGCTGAAGCCCACGCATTCGCGTTCGGACCAATCGAGCATCGCGGTGCAGAGCGCGCCTGATTGGCTAAGGAACGCCACACTGCCGCGCGCAGCCATTGAGCCGGCGAAGGTCGCGTTGAGTCCCGTGAGCGGGGCCATGATGCCGAGGCAGTTCGGTCCGATGATGCGCATGTTGCCCGCGCGCGCTTCCTCCAGGACCTGTCGCTCGAGTTCGCGCCCTTCGGCGCCGGTCTCACGAAAGCCGGCCGAAATGATCACGGCTCCGCGCACACCTTCTTCCGCGCATTCACGAATGATCCCAGGGACGGTTGACGCGGGAGTGACGACGATAGCGAGGTCCACCGGCTCGGGAATCTCGCCGATCTTGTTGTACGCGGGCCGGCCGAGAATATTGGACTTGGTCGCGTTTACGGCGAAGATGGAAAAGTCAGGTTGGGCGGCCCGAAGATTTTCGAGGACCACGCGCCCGACGCTCCCGGGCCGGTCGGTGGCGCCGATAACGGCCACGCTCTTGGGCCGGAAGAACACGTCCAACGATGAGGTGCGCTTGTTCACGGTCCGCCTTGGTTTAGCCACGGTAGTACTGCTTATCATTGCAAAAGGTCTCCTAAATCACTGTCGAAAGCTTGTTAGGTACGTCGCGGACCAGAACGTCTGAGATTGGGCGACGGGGGGTCGGCTGGACGCGGGCTCCGTAGCCGAGGCGGAAGGTAATCTGCGGGTAGCCGTTCTCCCGAATGGTGGCGCTCAGCTTGGATCGCAGATGCGGCAGTTCGATGGGCTGCAAGAAAAACGATGCGGTGACTCCTTCAGACTGCGCCGCCAGCAGGACACGCCCCAGCGCCTGGCCGGCGAGCATCCAAGCACCCACGTCGGCCTCGTCGGTGCCGAGAACGAAAAATGCCGGAGCTTTCATCACTAGGTCACAGTCGCGGCGCGCCTGAATGGCGCCGAGGGAGGAGGCGCCCACCAGGGAAGATGCCAGGTCGCCCAGACCCATGGCATGACCGGGAACTCCATCGCGCGGAACGGAGTTGATTTGATTGTTGGGCCGAAGCCAGCGCGGAATCTCCTCGCAATAAGGGTTGCGGGTGGCAAGTTCACGTCCGCCCTCGGCAATCATTTCGGCAATTGCCTGCCGCTCCTGCGGAGAATCGACCAGGTGCAGCCAGGCATCCTCATACCCTGCGGCGCGCTGCCATCGGTAGAGAAGCGCACGAGGAATAGGTCGCGGCTCGAACGCATTACGATTCGTTCGCCGTTCAGGGATGGCCTTGAAGAGGCGGTGGTCTGTGCGTCCGGCAGGGGCCTGCCCAGTTAACTTGAGTGCCGCGAGGAGATGCGGCCGCTCGGGATCCGGGCAGAGTTCCGTGATGGCAGTGTACCCGAAGTTCCGCAGCGCGACACGAATGTTGAGTAGGGCGGCGCCACAGCTCATCACGAGCTCACGGTTTTGCGGATCAGCCTCGGGAAGTGTGCGCGAGAAGTCACCGAATAGCTCCAGGGTGTCGCCCTCGATCCGGAACGTCCACGGCTGCATATTGTGGCCAGAAGGCGCCAGAACGGCGTACTGGAGAACGCATCGCAACTTTCGTTCGGAACTCGCGTCGTGGGGGAACGAGAGTGTCAGAGCAGGTCGTGTGCCGGCGACACTCACACTGCTATACGGCCTCATGAGAAACTCCTCAACGTGTGTGAAGCATGGAAGGCGCCAAACGGTAAGTAGTCTTTTTGCAGGCAGTTAGATGTTTCAGCGAAGGTTTCGCGGCTGGGGCATGTCGCGCAGAAGGGCTATTTGGCGCAGGTTCCGCTACCCCTCTTGTTGTGGGATAATGCCCACGGACGTGTAAAAGGGGCGTCTTCGGTATGGTCTGCAGTATCCTCTTCCCCCGCGTTGCTTTGCGCATCGCTGTCGTGTCGGCGCTTTGTTGCGCAGTTCCAGGCTTTTCTCAAGCTCCGGCTCCCGCGCCGGCTCCTGCACCCGGTCCTGGCGGGACTCCCGGCGGCACACCTGGAGGCGGCGGCAGGCCAAGTCCAGGAGGCGATCGGCCGCCGATGCCGGGGACGCAGCAGCCGGGACGTCAGGATCAGAACATGGACTTCGAGCGTGCCCGACCTGTCTTTCTGTCCGGGAAGGTGGTGTTGGACGATGGCAGCCGTCCCCCGGTGGGGGTATTGATCGAGCGGGTTTGCGGCGGCACCATTCGGCCGGAAGGGTACACGGATACTAAGGGCAACTTCTCCTTCCAGCTTGGCCAGAACCAGCACATGATGGTGGACGCGAGCAATGGCGGACCCATGGGCGGCATGGGTATGGGCCGGAGTTCGACCGGCATGGGCGGCATGGGTATGGGCAGCATGACCGACTTGAACGGTTGCGAGATTCGCGCAAACCTGCCGGGTTTTCGGTCGGATGTGGTGATGCTCGCCGGGCGGCGGGCCATGGACAACCCGGACGTGGGAACCATCATTCTGCACCGGCTGGCCAAGGTGGAAGGGTTTACCTTTAGCGGCACTTCGTTGGACGCTCCGAAGGAAGCGACCAAGGCTTACGAGAAGGGTTCACAGGCGGCGAAGAAGAAGAAGTGGAAGGACGCGGAAGAGCAGTTGCGTAAGGCGGTGGATCTGTATCCGAAGTATGCCGTCGCCTGGTATGAGTTGGGTACGGTTTACCATCAACAGAACAACGTGG
>DASQDN010000681.1:0-7294 GCA_035634155.1 Bryobacteraceae bacterium
AAGGCCTACCAGCGGGAGCCGCCGCGGCCACCGCCGCCGCCGCCACGATTGCCGCCGCCACCACCACCACCGCTACGGCGGAAACCACCACCACCGCCGCCCTCACCTTTCGGGCGGGCTTCGTTTACGTTTAGTGCACGGCCGTTCAGTTCGGCGCCGTTCAACTGCGAGATTGCCGTCTCTGCGTCACGAGCTTCGGTCATTTCGACGAAGGCGAATCCGCGGGGCTGGCCACTGTCGCGATCAGTAACGATGCTGACGCGCTCAACATTGCCGTACTGGGCGAACGCAGCGTGAAGTTCGTCCTGAGTTGTCTGGTAGCTCAAATTACCAACAAAGATGTTAGTCATGGAAAATCCTCAAACACACAAATGGAATTAGTCTTCGTCGGACAGCGCTGGGGAACCGGAACCAGAAGGGAGCGGAACGAAGGCGGCCTGAAGGCACTCGCGAAATTGAACCGAGGCGGGCAAAGACGTTACCAGTTTACCAAAAGTACTAACTTTTGCAACCCCTAAATTGGGGGACGGGAGTTTTGGGGGTAGGCGCCCGGCCCCCACAACTTCTCACCACGAGGCGCGGACGATCAGGGTCACCCAGCCGCCTTGTTCTTTTGAGGCAGTGTGCTTCATTCCCCGATGCTTGTAGGCTTCCCGCACTTCCGATTCCACCGACGATGGAATACCCGAAAGGATGAGGTGTCCACGGCTTGCGACACGGCGCACTAGGACCGGGGCCATCTCGATCAGAGGCGCCGCAAGTATGTTCGCGACCACTAACGGCCAGACTCCGCTCACATCACCCGGTCCTCCCGGGACGAGTTGCAGGCGGTCGCTTAGATGGTTGAGGCGGGCATTTTCGGCAGCGATTGCGAGCGCATCATGGTCGATGTCAATGCCTACCGATCGTGGTACGCCCAGGGTCAACGCTGCCAGCGCAAGTATGCCGCTGCCTGTTCCCACGTCCAGAAGGGTGGGCACGGGCTCCATTGAGAGCATCTCTTCGAGTGACTCGATGCACATCGCTGTAGTTGGATGGTGCCCGCTTCCGAAGGCCTGGGCGTCGTTCAAGCGGAGCGCGTTTGACGGAGCATCCGCATCCGGTGGAGCAATCAGAAGGCTGCCGATGCGAACCGTCCTGGGACTCAACAGCCAGACTGAATTGCCGTCGCGGGCAAGGGCGGGCGATACCCGTAGGCCTGCGGCATTCAACTCGGAGGCTAGCTCTTCGGGTGCGATCGCATCCGGCATGAGTGCGGCCAGTTCGAGTCCATTAGATTCAACATCCAGCGCGCCGAGTTGCACCAGGACGTCCAGGGCTTCAGGCGGCGGATTCGTGAGGTCGATGCGGTACGGCATGATTGCAGGTTAGCTTCGAGCGTCACGCAGACGTTTTCCGCCTCGGCGTGGAGAGGTCCAGACATTCCACCCAGGGCCGGTGGTCCGTGAGAGAATCATTGGCTGTTTTAATTCCTATCTGGGAAGGCGCCATGACCTTTATTTCTCGCATCCTCGTGCCTTTAGTCGTCGCCGCCGGGGTGATGCACGGACAGAGACAGATGGAGAATCTCACTTGCGGTGTGGTCGCCATTCCACAAGCCGAGGGTAAGGTGTTTGTCAGTTGGAGGCTGCTTGGCGCCGATCCGGATGCTGTGGGCTTCAACGTGTATCGCAGCAGTCACGGCGGAAGAGCGACGAAGTTGAATCCGGCCCCGATCACGAAAGTCACCTGGTTCCTCGACCATAAGGCGGATCCTTCGGTGACGAACTCGTACTCGGTTCGTGCGGTCTTGAAGCGCCGTGAAGAGGCTGCGCTGCCACCGGCCTTTGCAGTGGCGGCGGGCGCGCCAATCCGGCAATACCTTTCTATTCCGTTTGAAGACTCCTGAAGGTTATACGGCGAACGATGCTTCGGTGGCGACCTGGATGGCGATGGCCGTGCCGAGGTCCGTGCAAGACTGCCGATGGGACAACGGACGGCAAGGGCAAAGTGATCGGCGATGCCGCAGCTGGCCATCGCGATGAGCGCGGGATGATCCTTTCCTTGCCGCGATGGCTTATCTGGATGGCAACCGGCCCACCCTGGTGATGTGCCGTGGATATTACACACGTGCAGTGCTGGCAGCCTGGAACTGGCGCGATGGAAAGCTGACACATATTTGGACTTTTGATTCAGACGACGGCACTCCAGGAAACGATCATTATCGCGGGGAAGGCAATCACAATCTGTCGGTTGCTGACGTTGACGGCGATGGGAAAGATGAGATCGTGTACGGAGCCGCGACTATCGACGACAACGGCAAGCGGCTGTACTCCACCGGCTTGGGTCATGGCGATGCGCTGCATGTGACAGACCTCCATCCGCAGCGGCCCGGCCTGGAAGTATTCGATATCCAGGAGCGCTTCAGCGATGCGGGCGCTAACTTTCGGGATGCGAAGGCTGGCGAGGTGATCTGGAAGAAGCCCTCTATCAAAGCCGGCGCGGACGGAAAGGGCCCGGACGTGGCCGAGCGCTCGATGTCGATCCGCGACACGAGGGATACTTCTTTGTCGGCAATGGTATGAGCAAGCCGCCCAAGCCGAAGATTGCAGTGAAGAGGCCCGCTGCCGTTCCGCGCCGGTGCGCTGAGCTGTAACGCCGGACCTCCGGCGGTGTCCTACATATATGGAATCGCAGAAGAGCAAGCGACGAGCGATCAAGAGCGGCTCGACATCGAGCGGAGATCGCAGAGCGGGAAGTGTGGGCGAGCGGCCGGAACTGGCGCGTAGCGGAGGGAAGGATGCCAGCGAGGCTTCCACTACCCCGAAGGCCCGTAAGCGCCGGGATCCGACGGAAGCGGCGGAGGCGTAGCCGGCGGGGCTCGTGCGAGACAATCAAGGTATGGCTTCGCAGGAGTCCTCAACTTCGCAGGCCACATCTGTTGAACCGTCTTTCGGCGCTGCCTCTCGCACAGGGCAGACCGCGTTTCGGGTTCTCACGGCGATTAGCGTCTGCCATCTTTTGAACGATATGGTGCAGTCGTTGATACCTGCGCTATATCCGATTCTGAAGAGTTCCTTTCACCTCGATTTCGGGCAGATCGGAATCATTACGCTGACGAACCAGGCATGCGCGTCGCTGCTGCAGCCGGTGGTTGGGTATTACACGGATCGCAATCCAAAGCCATACTCGCTTGTGTTCGGGATGGCGTGTACGCTGGCCGGTATTCTTTTGCTGGCAGTGGCGATGAGCTACCCGGTGCTGCTTTTCGCGGTCGCTATGGTGGGTGTGGGATCGGCGGTCTTTCATCCTGAATCTTCCCGCGTAGCCCGGCTGGCGTCGGGCGGGAGATATGGCCTGGCGCAGTCGGTGTTTCAGGTTGGCGGAAATGCCGGTTCGTCGATCGGCCCGTTGGCCGCGGCGTTTGTGGTGCTTCCGGGAGGGCAGCGAAGCGTTGCCTGGTTTTCCGGCGCGGCATTGCTGGGCATTGCATTGCTGACTCGGATTGGCGGGTGGTATAAACGCAACGCTGCGGCGCGGGCCAAGCAGGCGCGAGCGGACGCGCGCGGCGAAATTCTGCCCCGGCGGAAGGTTGCCATGGCGGTAGCGATTCTGCTGGCTCTCATCTTCTCGAAGTACTTCTACCTTGCGAGCTTAAGCAGCTATTACACCTTTTACTTGATTTCGAAGTTCGGGGTGCCGGTGCAGCAGGCGCAGGTACTGCTCTTCGTGTTTCTAGCTGCGGTGGCGGCGGGGACCATTATTGGCGGCCCAGTCGGCGACAAGATTGGGCGCAAGTACGTGATCTGGTGGTCGATCTTGGGCGTGCTGCCATTCAGCCTTGCGCTGCCCTACGTAAACCTGTTCTGGACCGCGGTGTTGACCGTGGTCATCGGAATCGTGCTGGCGTCTGCATTCTCCGCGATTCTGGTTTATGCGCAGGAATTGATGCCGGGGAATGTAGGGATGATCTCCGGGTTGTTTTTCGGGTTTGCGTTCGGGATGGGTGGCTTGGGTGCGGCGGTCCTGGGACAGATGGCTGATGCAACGAGCATTGAGCACGTTTACCGGGTGTGCGCGTTCCTGCCGGCCATTGGACTGCTCACCGTGTTTTTGCCGAATCTGCAGCGACCGAACGCGATCTAGACCTTGGGGCGCGCCCGGTGGTGATTCGTGGTCTTCTGATACGCCATGCCCATTGAGAGGATGAGGTTTTCTGTAAACGGCCGGCTGACTAGCTGGATGGCTACGGGTAAGCCGTCGACCAATCCGCAAGGGAGCGATAGGGCGGGGTAGCCCACCAGGTTGCTGGCGCCGATCAACGGTGTGAAGCCGGGATCGCGGTTGGGTGTTAGGGGCATTGATGGCGGGCCGTCGAGCGGCTCGGTCAGCTTACTGGCTACGTTGTGTCGTGTGGGCGCGATCAGAACGTCAACGCTCGTCATCATTCGGCGGAACTCCTGCTGCATCAGACGGCGGATGCGCATCGCTTTCAAGTAGTCGCGCGCGGGGATTTCCAGTCCGGCTCGCAGTCCCGCTATTTGCTTCTTATCGGCGAGTTGATCGACTCGACCGGATTCGATTAGATCCTCGAAGACCGACGACCCTTCCGTGGAGATGACGGTCCGCGTCACCGCGCTGTATGGAAACAGCGGGAGCTTGGTTTCTACAAGCGTCACGCCCAGGCTTTTGAACGCATCCAACGCCTGCTGAAAGACCGGACGTGTAGCGGGCTCAGCCCAATCGTTGAAGTCGACCGGCGCGAAGCCGACCCGGATGGTCTTCATTTCGCGAGCAAATTGCGGCGAGAAGTAAAAACTCTTGCCTGCGGTTGCCGGATCATTATCATCCTTGCCCGCGATGGTTCGCAGCACGACTCCACAATCTTCCGCCGTGCGGCACATGGGGCCGATTTTGTCCATGGTCCACGAAAGCGGCATGGCGCCGTGACGACTCACCAATCCATAGGTGGGGCGCAGACCGGTTACTCCGCAATACGCGCTCGGGGTGAGTATGGATCCTGAGGTTTCAGAGCCCAGCGCGTAGGGTACCAGCCCGGCTGCCACGGCGCTGCCTGCTCCGCTGGAAGATCCTCCTGACCACCGGGTTCGATCCCATGGGTTCAGGCCCGCTCCAAACATGGATGCCGCCGGGTACCGGTAACCTCCGCCGCCGGCAAGCTGCACCATGGCGAGTTTCCCCGTGAGGATCGCACCCGTCTTGGCGAGCTTAGTCAGCACAGTAGCGTCGTAATCGAAGACTTGGGCGGCGAAAGGCTTGGCGCCCCACGTAGTGATTTCGCCGGCAACGCTGAGGAGATCTTTCGCGCCGAACGGGATACCTTGCAGCGGGCCGCGATACCGTTCGCGCGAAAGGTCACCATCCACTTCCTTGGCCTGCCGCATCGCTCGCTCACGCAAGGAAAGAGCGAGCGCGTTGTACCGAGCGCCTAGCTTTTCAAGGCGATCGCAGAAGGCGCGGGTGAGCTCGACGGCGCTGAACTCTTTCGCTCTCAGACGCTGGTTGAGTTCGAGGATGCTGGCAAAGAATATGTCGTCGCCGATGTCGGGCATACGGGGTCAGGGGCGGAATGCGAAGCTGGGCTCCGTGGCGGTGGGAACTTCGAACGCGCGAAGAGTTTGACTGTTTGTCTTTACCTGCTCCCGCACAGCTCCGAGCAGGTCTTCGGTCGGAGCGGTCTCCTGAGCTGCGACCACCGCGGCGGACGCTGCCGCCAGGGCGATGCCCAGATCGCGGCGTGTCACCCCGTTAGCCAATGGCTTGCTCATGACGACAATCCTAACGCTTCCACGGCTGCGCGCTGCATTACGGCGAGCGGGGCCTGCTCGCCTGTGAAGATCTCAAACTGGCGAGCAGCCTGCTCCATAAACATGTCAAGGCCGGGGATTACATCGCATCCCTGTTCCTCCGCGCGCTTCAGAAGGAGCGTTTGAGCGGGGTTATACACCATATCAAATACGAGATCGGCGGGAATCTCCCCGTCGAAAAAGCATCCATCCACCTTGGGGTGCATGCCGAGCGGCGTGGCATTGACGAAAGCGTCGAAATAGCGGGAGCCGAGCTGGTCCGAAGCGACCGCCTCGGCGCCCGTGAGACGCGCGAGCGTCTTTACCTTTTCCATGGAGCGCCCGGTGATGGTGACACTGGCGCCTGCGTCCATCAGGGAGAAGACTGCGCTACGCGCTGCTCCACCATTGCCCGCCACCAACACAGTGGATTTGGCGAGTTTCAGCTTTCTGGCCAGGGGCCCGGTGACGCCGTAGATATCCGTGTTTGTGCCGCGCCACTTGCCGGCCTTTTTCCAGGCGGTGTTAACGGCGCCGATCCGGCGTGCCAGCGGATCGATCGTGTCAAGGTAGCGCATGATCCGCTGCTTATGAGGGATGGTGACGCTGAGGCCGTGAACGGGGAGTTCGTCGCACACCTTCATGAAGTCGCGAAACTGGCCAGGAGCGACGAGGAAGGGAACATACACGGCATCGAGCCGCTTCGCTTGGAAGCCGCGATTATGCACCGCAGGTGAGATGGAGTGCTTCACCGGGTCGGCGACCACTCCATAGATCCTGGCTGATCGGGAGATCTTTTCGACTCGATACAGGTGGCGGAGGGTTCGGGCGGCGAGCTGACCGGCGGCGGTGCCTTCGACGCATGCCGGCGCCGCGTAGGTGTAGCAGCAGCCCACGGCGGGCGCCAGGATACGGCTCGGGAGACCGGACTCGCCCATGGAGAGCAGCACCCACTTGGCTCGCGCGGCGGGCTTGATGCAATTGAGCACGCGCAGCCAGTCCGATGGTTTCTTGGCTGTGGTGACGAGCTTATAAATGGCGGCTTCGATCTTGCTGAGGCGCTTGACCACACCGTCCAGCGCCGGAGTGTTTTCCCAGTTGTGATAGGAAACGACGAAAGTGGACGTGCGCAGCACGCTCAAGGCCGGAAGGCTGACCTCGGCGCTTTCAATCTCCAGGTCGACGGCTCGGGCTCCAGCATTGATCGCGGATGTCAGGACGTTGATCTGTTCTTCGATCAGGCCATCGAAGTGACCGCGGTTTTCCTTGCGGCGGCAGGTCGCGAGGATTACGGCATCAGGGTGCTGTTTAAGGACGTCGCGTATGATCGCGGGACCGGCGGACCGTTCCTTCAAATAGTCGAGGCGAAACTCCAGGAAACGCTCACCCTGCTCGATTTCATGCCGGGCTTGGGCCAATAGTGCGTCGGCATTAGGGAGTCCTAACGCGACGCATACTTTGGGAAACGTAGCTCGGCTTGCCATCGTTTTAGGGGGCCTTCAGGATAA
>DASQDN010000682.1:0-4285 GCA_035634155.1 Bryobacteraceae bacterium
AACTGTGATCGCGCTGCCGTCTGTGGACAATCCATCGGGCAACAACATCAATCTCCGCGGAGTCAGTCCGGTTGGAATCGAAATCCGCGATGGACTCAAGATTGATTCGGGTCGTTGGTTCACTCCAGGCCGCCGCGAAGTGGTTGTCGGAAAAGGCATCGCCGAACGCTATCCGGGTGTGGCCATCGGCAACAAGCTCCACTTCGGCAAAGGCGAGTGGGAAGTAGTCGGCGTGATGAGCCAGGGAACCTCGGCCATCAACAGCGAGCTTTGGGTCGATCTCAACCAGGGAGCGTCAGACTACAACCGCAGTGAATTCTTAAGTTCGGTTCTGATCCGCGCCGTTGACACCGCGGCCGTTCAGTCGTTGATCAACGAGCTCAAGGCTGATCAGCGCTTGAACGTGGACGCCCAAACAGAACAGAAATACTACGAAGCCCAAATGGTCTCCGCCGCGCCCCTCCAGTATTTAGGGACGTTCGTGGCCGTGATTATGGCCGTCGGCAGTTGCTTTGCGGCCATGAACACCATGTACGCGAGTGTAGCCCGCCGAGCCCGTGAAGTTGGCACGCTGCGTGTGCTGGGTTTTTCGCGAGGCGGAATCCTCACCAGCTTCTTTATCGAGTCGCTGCTACTATCTGCTATCGGCGGCGTCATTGGATGCATCCTCGTGCTGCCGCTGAACAACATCAGTACGGGACTCGGGAACTTCATCACCTTTAGCGAAACATCGTTCAACTTCCGCGTGACGCCGTTCATCATGGGAATGGGAGTTTTGTTTGCCGTTGTGCTGGGCGCCATCGGAGGCATCTTCCCCGCCCGCTCGGCCGCGCGGAAAGAGATCTTGAACGCACTGCGGGAAATCTAGTCGACCATGGATTCGGAATTAAAAAGCTTACGTATCGACCGTTCACGCAAATCGCAATCCGAGCCGTCGGCTTGGGCCACTCGGTGGATCATCACCGGTGTGCTGATTTTCGTGCTGCTTGGAGCCGGCCGCTATGTGTACGGCATGCTCAATGCCGCGACCGAAGTCGATGTGACACGTCTCTCTGCGCCGGTCACGGGCGGCGCCTCGGAAGGCAGTGTTGTTCTGAACGCCACCGGCTACATCGTTGCCGCTCATAAGATTCAGGTCGCTTCCAAGGTTCTCGGACGCGTTGCATGGATCGGCGTGGATAAAGGCGACAAGGTCCGCGAAGGCCAGGTGATCGCCCGCCTGGAAGATGACGAGTACAAGGCCCAGCTTCAACAGGCGCGTGGTCGCCTGCAAGCTCTGGAGGCCAAACTCAAAGAGCTTCAGGCCGGCTCGCGCCCGGAAGAAGTGGATCGCTCCAACGCCGAGCTGGAAGACGCCAAGGCGGATCTCGCCAACGCCAAAGTGAACCTGGAGCGCAACCAGAAACTCGCAGCCGAGGGCGTTGTCGCCAAACAAGCGCTCGACGATGCGAAGGCTCGCTATGATCGCGCCATTGCCAAAGTGAATGGCCTGCAAAAGTCGTATGAGCTGGTCAAGATTGGGCCGAGGCAGGAACAGATCGACGCTGTTCGCGGCGAGATCGTGGAGGCGCGCGGCTCGGTATCGTTCTTTGAGAGTCAGCTCAACAACACAATCATCCGAGCCCCAGTCACCGGAACCGTTCTGGAGCGCGAAGTCGAAAAGGGTGAGTTCGTAACCACGAGCTTCGTCGGCGAACGTGGAGCCAAGGGGTACGTCGTTTCCCTCGCCGACCTGAATGACCTGGAGGCCGAGCTCGACATCAGCCAGAACGACTTCGGCAAACTCGGGCCCAAGCAGAAAGCGATCATCACGACGGACGCCTACCCCGACCGCAAGTATGAAGGCGTCATCGACGAGATCTCGCCCGAGGCAAACCGCCAAAAGGCGACCGTTCAAGTGAAAGTGAAGGTGCTGAACCCGGATGAGTATCTTCGTCCGGAGATGAACGCCAACGTGTCATTCGTCGACGAGGCCAAAAAACAGACGTCTGCCGCGCCTGCTAAGCCGGTGATTTATGTGCCGACCTCCGCTGTGCGCGACGGAGCTGTATTTGTTATTGCCGACGGCAAAGCCGTCAAGCGTGTAGTGAAAACTGGACCGGCTTCGGCGCAGGGGTTGCGCATCGAAGACGGTCTGTATGGTGGGGAAGACCTCATCGTGAACCCGCCGGCAGATCTGAAAGACGGCGACAAAGTGCGCCGCAAGCAGGGGTGAGTAATGTCCGAGATCGTCATCGAAACCAAAGGCCTGACTAAAACCTTCAAGCGCGACGAGTTCGAAGTTACGGCGCTGAAGAACGCCCAAATCGAGATTCATAAGGGCGAATTCGTGGCGTTAATGGGACCCTCCGGCTCGGGCAAATCCACGCTTCTCTATCTGATCGCCGCCATGGACCGGCCCACCGGCGGCGCCATCGCTGTCCTCGGCGAGGACCTGCGCGCCCTCAATGACAAGCAGATGTCCCGCTGGCGCAACGAGCACATCGGGTTCATCTTCCAATCTTTCAATCTGATCCCGGTGCTCACCGCGCTGGAGAACGTCGAACTCCCGCTCAAGCTGACTAAGCTCAACAAGCAGGAGCGCATCGACCACGCGAGCACAGCGCTGAAGCTCGTGGGCTTAGGCGATCGTCTTGGCCACTTCCCGCGTCAGCTCTCAGGCGGTCAGGAACAGCGCGTCGCCATCGCCCGGGCCATCGTCTCCGACCCTGACCTGATCCTTGCCGACGAGCCCACCGGAAACCTCGACGCAACGTCAGCCAACGATGTGCTCAATCTGCTCACGAAGCTCAACAAGGATCACGGCAAGACCATCGTCATGGTGACGCACGACCCGCACGCGGCCAAATTCGCCAGCACCATTCGCTACCTGGATAAGGGCGAATTGCTGCCGCCGGGAGTCACGCCGGAAGATTGGGCGATCAACGCAAACGCTCGTGGAACCGCCTAGCGCGCCGACGCTCGGCCGCCCGCACCTGGCGTTCATCCATCCCGAAGTAGTGCGCGATCTCATGCCATAGCGTCTCGGCGATCACTCGCGGCACATCCGACGTTCCGCGAGCCGCGCGCTCAATCGGTCCCTGAAACAGCGTGATCTTGTCCGGCATGCTGAAGCTTTCAAACGAGCTCCGCACCGGCAGAGGCCTTCCCTGATATAAACCGAGCAACGTGCTGCCGCCCGGCACGCGCCCCGACGCCAGATGCTCGGCCGATGGCTCAGATTCAATCACGATCGCGACGTTCTGCATGCGCTTCCGAAACCGCAGGGGAATGCGCCGGAACGCCTGCTCCACCAGCTCGTCGAAAGTGGATGATCGCACTGCTACAGTGTAAGTGAGCGCGCAACCCGCTTGCCTGCGCTGCCTACCTCGGGCGTCCGCCCGTCGCCTTTCGTTCACAGCCATGCAAAAACATCCTAAAGGTATTCACGCGCGCGTATTGTTATCGTCGGTTTTCGGACCGTACGCACAGGACGACGAGTTCGGCAGCCGTTCCATCAATCCGATGGAGCTGTATCACAACCAGGTAACGCGCGAGCAGGGGCCATACTCCCTCCGCATGTTCCACCGATCGTGGGGAATCATGATGATCCAGCAGAACATGTCGGCGCCCTGCACCGTGCTCGACTTCCCAAAACTGGAAGACTTCAAGCGCGAGTTGCGCGACAACCAGTACGACGTCGTCGGCATCTCCTCCATCGTCGTGAATGTCGGCAAGGTGCAGGAGATGGCACGCATCGTGCGCGAGATGTTGCCCTCGGCGACCATCGTGATCGGCGGTCACGTAACCGCAATTCCAGGCGTGGAGGAGATGATTGACGCCGATCACTTCGTCCGCGGCGAGGGCATCTCCTGGATGCGCGAATTCCTCGGCGAAGATCCCACCGCGCCCGTACGCCACGCCGAGATCCTGTCCGGCTTCGGCCACCGGATGATGGGCTTCAAGCTCCCTGGACACAGGGGCTCCACGTGCGCGACGATCATTCCTTCGGTCGGCTGCCCGCTCGGTTGCAACTTCTGCACTACGTCCGCGTTCTTCGGCGGCAAGGGCAAGTACCTGAACTTCTTCAACACGGGCCAGGAGCTGTTCGACATCATGGAGCACCTCGAGTCCAAGCTCGAGGTGAACTCATTCTTCATGATGGACGAGAACTTCCTCCTTCACCGCGAGCGAGCCCTCGACCTGCTGGCCCACATGAAGCAAGCGAACAAGAGCTGGGAGCTGTACGTCTTCTCGTCGCCCAACGCCATCCGCAAGTACACCATGGACGAACTGGTGGAGCTCG
>DASQDN010000683.1:0-15971 GCA_035634155.1 Bryobacteraceae bacterium
CAATTGTTGAACTTGCGACTCGCTCCGAGTCCTGGGCTGAAGATGGACGCGAGCTTTGGACCGAAGACCGAGTCCGCGGTAAAAGCGTTTCAGAAGAAGATGAGCCTGCCTCAAACCGGCGTGGTGAATGCTCAGACATGGGCGATGCTCGGGGCCAAACTGGAGATGATCCACCATGTGACTCTGTTCGCCCAGCCGACCAACATGACTTGCTGGTCGGCCTGCGCGACGATGCTGAAAGGAAATGTTTCGGTGGGCCCGGGCGCCGCGGACTTGTCCGACAAGGGCGGTCTGCTTACTTCGAAGGAGAACCGGGAGGCGTTTGCCGCCTCCTGGGGATTACGATCGTACTTCAACCTGCAGCCCTCGGTCGCGGCCTATTCCAATTTTCTGCCGTTCTCGCCGATCATTATGGGCGTCCGCTGGCCGACGACCGGTGGCCACGTCGTCGTAGTCGCCGGCATGTGGAGCGACGGCACCGACCAGGGCACGACGCTGCTGATCTACGATCCATGGCCTGTAAACGTCGGAAAGGTCTATACGACGCCGATGTTGAACATGCGGATTACTGGGTCGGCCGTGGGCAGCTTCACAGGGATTCTTACTCGGTAGTTGGTGTACTCTGTGAAGAATGAAAACTCTGGCGTTGTTTCTCGTCGTGGGGTCCGTGTGCCTGGCGGCTAGTGATAAAGCTGCCTTTACGCGTGACGGTGAATTGGAATATCCGAGCGATTATCGCCAGTGGACGTTTCTTTCCTCGGGATTAGGTATGACTTACGGCCCAAACGCGCCAGCGGCCGGAACGCCTTTGCGCTTCGACAATGTGTTTGTGAATCCGTCATCCTACCGCGAGTTTATGAAGACCGGAACGTGGCCCGATGGCACGGTGATGATTCTGGAGGTTCGCGAGTCGCAGACCAAAGGATCGATCAACCAGCACGGTAGCTTTCAGACGCGTGTGATCGGTATCGAAGCTCACGTCAAGGATTCTCGCCGTTTCAAAGGCGATTGGGCCTTCTTCAACATCGGGCTGAAGAAGACTCCATCCAAGGTGATGGCGCCAGGGAACAACTGTCAGACGTGCCATGAAGCGCATGGATCGGTGGATACGACGTTTGTCCAGTTTTACCCCGACCTGATTCCGGTCGCTGAGAAGTTCGGTCGGATGAAAAGGACGGCCGCGGCACAGTAGTCTCCAGATGGGCAACGTGCAGATTTTCGGGGTTAAGAACTCACAAGCAACCCGGGCGGCTGAGCGGTTTTTTAAGGAACGTCGCGCGGCCATTCAGATCGTGGACCTCAAGTTGAAGCCGATGAGTCCGGGCGAGATCAAGCGCTTCCTCGACAGATTCGGATGGGCCGGGTTGCTGGATGTCGAGGGCAAACCTTACGTCGACGCGGGCCTGAAGTACCTGAAAGTCTCTGACGCCGAGCTATTCGGACGAGTTGAGAAGAGTCCAGGGCTGCTGCGCTTGCCGCTGGTGAGGTCGGGGAATAAGCTCAGTGTGGGGCAGGACGAGGAGTCGTGGAAGGCGATGCTCTCAGAGAGTCGATAGCGCGAAATGCAAAGCTTTGGCGGGCAGTGGCCGATTCGAGAACAAGTGAGGGGAACGCTTCGAAGAGGACGCTGAACGCGCCTGTCGCCGCCATGCGGATGAGTGCCGCGCCAAGACAAGAATGCGGTCCGGCGCCGAACGCCAGATGCTTGTTGGGTTGTCGAGTGAGCTTGAGTTGATTCGGCTCAATGAATACCGTTGGGTCGCGGTTGGCGGACGCCAGCATTAGAACCACGGGACCTTCCGAAGACATTCGAAGTTGTGCTTTTGCAGGTCCCGCGTAGCGAAGCAGTTCTTCAATGGCCGTGGGCGAATGGGCTCGCTCATTGTCTCTGAGAAGCACATACAGACCGTTGGCTAAGAACGCCGGGAGCGACTCGGATAACGCGACGTAGGCCTGCACGTATAACGTGGCAGTCTCCCCGTCGAACAGCCGCACGAGTCTGGCCGTCGCCTCGTTTCCTTGCGCCTGGAGATCGGGCACGAACGGTTCAGCGGCAGCGGTGAAGATCGCGGTGGCCAGAGCAGGAGCTTCCGGCAGGTCGAGTCTGGTGACCAGTTTTGCGGCGAATCCCGAGAGTGGTCGGGCGTAGTCGTCGACCAGGTCAAACGCGCGTCGTAACCGAAGGCGCTCACAAAGCCGGTGTGCTTCCTCGTTCATCATGCGCCGCCATTCAGCCAGATTCCGCCCGGTAAAGGCGGCCAGAGCGGCCGCACGGTATCTCGCGTGCCACTCGCCTCCTACCCCGCCTACAAGGGAATTATCGTGCAGCGCCGCTTCAACATCCGCGTACCGCGACAGCACCCGGGCATTGAGACTGCTATCCCACCGTTCCGGCTCCGGCGGTTCTACATGCAGGAGTCGGTCGATTGCTCCCATTGTGCGCATCAGGTCCCAGCGTACGCCCTAAAGCGCGCAGAGTTCGCGAAACACGCTCCTTCTCCCGCCGTCCTATGTGCGTATGCCTCGCAAGTCGAAGTTATCGGAAGTCGATCGTGTAGCCCGAGAGCAACTTGGCTTCAGCGCGCTGCGCGAAGGGCAGGAAGAGGCGGTGCGGTCCGTAATGGCGGGCCGCGACACGATGGTTATCCAGCCCACCGGCTCCGGAAAATCTGCGATCTATCAGGCTGCGGGCTTGTTGATGGATGGCCCGACTATTGTGGTTTCGCCGCTGATTGCGTTGCAGAAGGATCAGGCCGACGCGATCACTAAACAACCGCATACCGCAGAGGCTGCGATTGTGAACTCTTCCCTGCCCGTCAGTGAGGCCCGCGAGTCGCTGGCGCGCGCGTCCGATGGAGAGGTCGAGTTCCTGTTCCTCGCCCCTGAACAGCTACGTAAGGCCGAAACTCTGGAAAAGTTGAAGGAGGCCGAGCCTTCTCTGTTCGTGGTGGATGAAGCTCACTGCATCAGCGAGTGGGGCCACGATTTCCGCCCGGATTACCTCGCCCTCGGTAACGTTATCGAGGCGCTAGGCCGGCCGACGGTGCTTGCCATGACGGCAACCGCTACGCCGGAGGTGCGGGAGGAAATCATCAAACGCCTTGGGTTGCGCGAGCCCAATGTGCTGGTGCGCGGGTTCGACCGCCCGAACATCCATCTCCGCGTGGATACGTTCCAGACCGAAGATGACAAAATGAGCGGTCTGCTGCGAAGGCTTCGGTTCGCGGAGAAGCCTGGGATCGTGTACGTGGCGACTCGCAAGAACGCGGAGGCTATTGTAGCCGCGGTGCGCGAGGACTCGTTGGAAGCTGTTTTCTACCACGCAGGATTGAAAGCCGCCGACCGGCACGAGATTCAGGATCGCTTCATGAATGGCTCAGTCGACGTAATCGTAGCGACGAACGCATTTGGGATGGGCGTAGATAAGGCGGATGTTCGGTTCGTCTACCATTTCGACATCACGGATTCGATAGATAGCTATTACCAAGAGATTGGTCGGGCCGGCCGCGACGGTGAACCCGCGGAAGCAGTGCTGTTCTACCGGTCGGAAAACATGGGGCTGCGCAAGTTTCAGGCAGGCACGGGCAAGTTGGAGGCGCACAAAGTTTCCCAAGTAGTGGAGATAGTCGATCAGTCCGACGGGGTCGTTTCACCGAACGAAATCGCATCCAAGACCGATCTTTCGGCGCGGAAAGTCACAACGGTTCTCAATCGGCTGCAGGAGGTGGGAGCCCTCGAATCCTCCGAGGACGGCAGCCTGCAGTTGGCGGCCGATGTCGATGTTCAAGAAGCAGCTCAGCGCGCTTTGGATATTCAGGAGAGGCTAAAAACCGGGCGTCGCGATCGCATTGAGCAGATGCAGCGATACGCGGAAATTTCGACCTGCCGGCGGGAATACCTGTTGCAGTACTTCGGCGATAGCTTCAAAGGTCCGTGCGGCAATTGCGACAACGACGCGGCGGCGAATGGCGCGATCCCGCCAGGCGGCGCCGGCACGAGGCGTGAGGTAACGAGCGGCTAGTGGCGATTCGAGGTAAGATTCATACCAATGGGCCTGAGCGGGACCTACACGCTTAGTCCATCGGTAACATGAGGAAAATCACCGCCAGCCTGGTTGCTGCCTCGCTCCTCCTTGCATCGGACACGGCCCCGCTGGGCTCATACAAACCCGCGGAGAGACGCCATTGGGCGTTTCAGCCCCGCAAAGACGTTAGTCCTCCGGTATTCACAAGTGCTCCTGATCGAGCGTGGGTGAAAACACCAGTCGATGCGTTCATCCTTTCCGGCCTGAAGAAGGTGGGACTGCGGCCCGCTGCGGTTGCAGATCGGGTCACGCTGATTCGACGCGTCACTTTCGACCTGCATGGACTGCCTCCCACGCCCGCTGAAGTTCAGTCGTTTGTTGCCGACAGCTCCGCGAATGCCTGGGAGAAGCTAATCGATCGGCTGATCGCGTCACCCCGCTATGGTGAGCAATGGGGACGGCACTGGCTGGACGTGGTCCGCTTTGCCGAGTCCGATGGCTACGAGTACGATATGCATCGTCCCGATGCATATCGTTACCGCGATTACGTGGTGCAAAGCTTCAACGAAGACAAGCCGTACGATTTGTTTGTGAAGGAGCAGCTCGCCGGCGATGAGATGGATGCATCAAACCAAACGCTGCTGGTGGCGAGCGGGTTCAATCGTCTGGGCCCGTTGCGGAAGAACGCCGGTAACCAAGATGTAGCCAGTTCGCAAAATGAAGTGCTGACCGAGATGACCAACATCGTGGGCTCGGCATTTCTCGGAGTGACCGTCGGCTGCGCTCGTTGCCACGATCATAAGTTCGATCCGTTCCGGCAATCGGACTACTACCGGATGCAGGCGCACTTCGCGCAGGTGAAGGCGAATGACCTGGTGCTGGCCTCCAAGGAAGAGCAGGATGCGTGGAAAGCGCAAGCGGCCCCGGTGGAAGCTGAGATGCGCAAGATGAGGTCGGCGCTACGGACAGCTCCCGATGCCGTCAAACAGAAGATCGAAATTGATTTGGAGGCGTTAGAGGACAAGATCCCCGCCCCGTTGCCCTCCATCTATACGGTTGTGGACGACCGCAAAGCTCCCTCGCCGATCCACCTGTTAACTCGCGGCGATTATCAGAGCAAAGGCGCGAAGGTGGGTCCGCGGCCGCTTGGGGTGCTGCTGCCTGAGGCAGCCCCAGAGGACCCGCTGGATGTAGAGAAGCCTCGATTGAAGCTGGCCAATTGGGTCGTGGATCCGTCCAATCCGCTGACTGCGCGCGTGATGGTGAATCGCGTATGGCAGTATCACTTCGGTCGTGGACTGGTCTTCACTTCCAACGATTTCGGTCGCATGGGTACTCGCCCTTCGAATCCGGAATTGTTGGACTACCTGGCGAACGCGTACATCTCCGCTGGATGGAAGATGAAGCCGATCCACAAGCTGATTCTCATGTCGAACGCTTACCGGCAGGCGAGCGTGTCGCCGGCGGAGAAGGTCGGGATGGAGAAGGACGCGCAGAACGATCTTCTATGGAAGTTCAGCAAGCGGCGGTTGGAAGCCGAGGAGTTGCGCGATTCCATGCTCGCGATCGCAGGCCGGTTAAACGAGAAGATCGGCGGCCCCAGCGTCCTGGTCCCCATCGAGCCGGAGTTGATGAAAATGTTAAAGCGGCCGCAGTATTGGAAGCCCACGCGCGACAAAGCCGAGTACGACCGACGCACGCTGTACATGATTTACAAGCGGAATCTGCGGCTTCCCTTCCTGGAGGCTTACGATGCGCCCGATATTTTGTTGTCCTGTGCTCGGCGGGAGCAGTCGACGCACGCTCCCCAGGCGCTGGAGTTGCTGAACGGGAAAACCTCGAACGATCTGGCCGCGGCTTTTGCCGAGAGGCTTCTGAAGGAACGGAAGACGATGGCCGATCGGATCGATTATGCTTTTCGACTGGCAGCGGGCCGCGCGCCGAACGTTATTGAAAAGCAGCTCTCGCTCAAATTCCTCAACGGCAAAGCGGATGACGCGCAGACGCTGAAGGAGTTTGCGCTCGCCGTTTTCAACTTGAACTCATTTTTGTACGTGAACTAAACATGCCAGAGCACGTTCGCTTCGCCAAGAATCGCCGCGAGTTTTTGACTGATTGCTTTTGCGGGATCGGTTCGCTTGCGTTTGCATCTATGATTGCGGAAGGGCAGGCTGAGGCAGCTAAGACGTTCAATCCGCTGGCGCCGAAGCCGCCGCACGTGCCTGCCAGAGCGAAGGCAAAGTCGGTGATCTTCGTGTACATGGCCGGCGGGCCGTCGCACTTGGAAACCTTCGATCCGAAGCCGCTGTTGAACAAGCTGAGCGGACAAAAGCGGCCGGCGGAATTCGGCGACGTGAAGTACCAGAACGTCAACACCGACTCGCGGCTCCTGGGGACGAAGCGCGCCTTCAAACAGTACGGGCAATCAGGCACTCAGGTATCGGACTTGTTCCCGCACCAGGCTGAAGTGGTCGACGATTTGTGCATTATTAACTCCATGTACGGCGACATGGTGGTGCATTCGGCGGCCCAGTATCAGATGATGACCGGACGGGTTATTCCTGGCTTTCCCTCCATGGGCAGTTGGATCACCTACGGGCTCGGATCTGAGGCCGAATCGCTGCCGGCCTATGTGGTGATGCCCGATTCAGCAGGCGCTCAGGAAGCGGGCGTACCGATGTACAAGAACGGATTTCTTCCGGCCGTATATCAACCCACGATGCTTCGGCCAGGCTCTAAGCCGGTCCTCAATCTGGATCTGCCGAGCGGCGTTACCCTCGACCAGCGGCGGAAAACGATCGATCTCATTCGGGCTATCAATGAAAAGACCATGCCGGGCGAGGATACGGAGTTCGCCGCTCGGATCTCGGCATACGATACGGCTTTCAAGATGCAGACCGAAGCTCCTGAGGTCTTCGACATCAGCAAGGAGCCGCAGGAAACCCTGGATCTGTACGGAGTCGGCTCGCCGTTGACGGACGACTATGGCCGCCGCTGCCTGTTAGCCCGGCGACTGGTGGAAAAAGGCGTTAGGTTCGTCTGCGTCGTATCCGGCGGGGGCGCGGCCGACACCGAATGGGACGCGCACAGCAACATCGAGTCCAACCACCTGAAGATGGCGTCTTATACCGACAAGCCCGTGGCAGCGTTAATCAAGGACTTGAAACGCCGCGGAATGCTCGATTCCACAATTGTGCTGTGGGGCGGCGAATTCGGCAGGTCGCCGGAGTCGGAAAAGGGCAGCGGGCGCGATCACCACAACACGGGCTTCACCATGTGGCTGGCCGGCGGCGGATTCAAGGGCGGTACGGTATACGGTGCTACGGACGATATCGGATTGAAGGCCGTAGAGAAGCCGGTCCATTTCCGCGATTTGCACACTACGATGCTTTATCAGATGGGCCTGGACCAGGACGCGTTGAGCTATATGTACCTGGGTCGTAAGGAGCGGTTGACGGAGATTCAGGGCGAAGTGCTGAAGGACATCCTCACGTAGGTTGCACCTCCCACATTCCTAGACCAACAATTCCTCGTCTATCATGCGAATTGCTGATTCGCACGCGGGGTATCTCGCGTCTGATAATAGGACGCGGGGTTGTGTTCGGCCGAAGTGTGCCGCGTCTCACGGTGAGTTGACTCCGGCTGCTCTCGGTTTCGGCGCCGCATGAGCATCTACGATTTGCGGGCCTTCTGAGGGCACGGCGAAGGTGGGGAAGTGTGGAACCGGTCGCGAAGTGGTTTCTCGGCTTTGAGGGTTATCTAACAAACCTTCGGGCAACTGAATGGGTCGGCGTCGGCGTGCTTCTTTGCACGGTGACGGCACTGTGGACGTCCGTTCGAGGTTCCAGACCTCGGTGGGATGGACCGTCGGCGCGTGCCGTGGGGCTTTCTTCGCTGGCAACTATCTTGTTCGCGATCTGGTTTGGCGTGTCGATCCACCTGCTGATCGGCGCGGTGATCCTGGCGGTCGGATGCGGGCTTTCGTTTTGGTCGCTGTTGTTGCGGTTCGGAGTGAGTTGGCGCGAGCATATCCGGCCTGGTATCACTCCCGCACTGATTGCGATCGCATTCTTGGTCGGCCTTTGGCTGGCTCCACGCATTGCTGCTGTAGCCCTCGTCGTGCTCGGGCTGTGGGCGCGAAGGACTATCCGTACAACCGTAGGTTGTATCGATCGTGAGCTGGACACGTTGTCCATTCGAACACTGGCGTTGACCAATCACGAAGCCGCCTCCTATTTGACGAACGCGTGGTTCCAGCGGTTCGCTCCGCACGCTTCGAATTTGACGCTGCTGGCGCTTGCGTCAGAGGCGCGTTCCCGGAGTAAGGCATTTCCACGCGCACGCCGTATCGTGCAGGCTTCCGATGCGCTGCACCGGCTTGCAACCTTCGCGGAAGAGGCGGTGGACCAGAGGCTGCGAACAGATCGTGCGGCGACGCGCACCACGTCGTGGATTCGGGTGATGACGCTGGAGTTGGGACGCCAACTGCTTTATGGCAGCGGCATTGCGTGGCTCTTCTCGTTCGCGGCGGATCTGGTGCTGGCCGTGCCTCCTGTCACACAAGAAAGCTGGGCAGATCGTGCTCGGCGCGAAGGCGCAAATGCTCCGGATGCCGAGGGCTATGTGCTCGCACTGATAGCAGACCTGCCGCCGGTGGTGCATGTGGCGGACATCGACGCGCTGAGAGATCGAGTGACTCGCGACGCCGATTCGGCGGGTCCGGACTGGCTTACGCAGGTAGCCACTCGCGCCGAGTGCTTGCGGGAAGAAGTGCCGAACCTTGATCGCGACGTTCGGATGGAAATCGTGGCTGAGGTTCTTTGGGGCGTTTACGAATCAGCCCTAGGATCGCGCCCTGTCCGTTATCACCTATATGACCAGGTCCGCTTGCAGACGCCAGAGCTGGTGCAACGGTCCTCAGTACGCGATGTGCGGGTACAGGCCGAGTCGCTGGTCATGCAACTCGATGGGATGCCGCGGGCTTTCGACGAACTCGGCCGAGGAAACATGGTGATCGTACAGACGCCAGACGACATTACATGGAGCTTCCGGCGGCTCGAAACAACGGACACGGGTGTGGTCCTGATGTTCGCTCCGCACGGCTCCTCGCCGTCTTCACGGCCCGCAACCACCAAGCCCGCCCGCAGCTTTACACGCAGGCGGACCAAGGAAGTGACCACCGCTCTTGCAGCCGCCGCAAGTCAGTAGACCGGCACAGGTGTCATAGGGATCACTCGATCCGGGCCGAGTGTTATCCCTGGACGCACGCCAACGTTGGCCTCCAGGTCGCAGGTGAGTCGCCACTTCTGGGCTATCGCCGTCAGCACAAGCACCCCTTCCATCTTTGCGAATCCATCTCCGATACACATTTTGGCTCCGCCTCCGAACGGAAAGTAAGCGAACTTTGGCGGTTGCGACTCTTGCAGCCAGCGCTCCGGTAGAAAATCGGCCGGTCGGTCGAAATAGCGTGGATTGCGATGTGTGATGTACGGGCTCAGAATGACGCTGGTCCTGGCGGGGATGGTGTATCCCCCGAGCCCAACATCGCGCACAGGCCTGCGTCCGAAGGCGAGGGCCGGCGGATAAAGGCGCAGCGCTTCACTGAACACGGCCGCGGCATACGTGAGGTTCGGCAGATCCTCAAGCGCGGGAGGACGGCCTCCAAGCGCCGAATTGGCTTCGTTTTGAAGTTTGTGTTCGACCTCCCGATGCTTCGCGATGAGGTACCAGGCCCAGGTCAGCGCCGTCGCCGTCGTCTCATGCCCTGCAAGAACGAGCGTGACGACTTCGTTCCGGATATCGTCTTCGCTAAGCGGGTTGTCGGGATCGCCTGCGTACTGGAGAAGCAGCGACAAAACATCATTGGCGCGCTCGGACTGCCGCTGGTTGAGAATCGGCCGGATGATTTCTTCCAGCTCCCGGCGCTCGCCTTCGAAGAAGAGGCTGCGCCCCTTCGGATAGGAGCGGCGGTAGCGTACCAGCCACGGCTCCAGGATGGGCAACAGAAGCGAGACGCGGGCGGCACGCCGGATCGCGCGCTGCAGCACGGTCGCCACGCGCGCCGTGTTGTCGCCAAAATCCACGCCGAAGAGCGCTGCGCCGACAATTGCCAGCGTCAGCCGCTTCATTTCGGCGCCGATATCCAGGCTGTGTCCGGGCTTCCAATGCGACATCGCTCGTTGCGTCTCAGTAACCATGGCGTCGGCGTAGGAGCCGATCTGTGCCCGATGAAAAGCGGGTTGCATGGCACGCCGTCGCTCCTTGTGGCGCGGCTCGTCGCTGGTGAGTAGGCCATCTCCCACCAATTCCCGAAGCATCATCGCGCCGTTGTCGCGCGTGTACAGCGCCTGGTCGGTAACCAGAACTTGCTTGATCAGCTCGGCGTCATCCACGAGACAGATGCGCTGATTCAGCACTCGGAAGGAGGACACCGGTCCATAGGTTTCGGCGGTACGTTGGAGGAAGTCAACCGCACGTGCAACAGATCCACCTCCGAAGAAGCGGTACGCCTGCAAGCCACGCGGACCGGGAGGAAAGCTCATATCAGCGCCGCAGCATCTCCACAATCGTGCGTGCTGCCGACAGGGCTCCGTCTTCGACCCGGAGTTTCGCCGCGATTCCTCCGGCGCCTTCGACGTACCTCTTGTCGTGGAGCAGCCGTCGTAGCGCCTCCTCCGCAGTTCTCGCGTTGTATTTCGGGCGCGGCAGCGACAACCCTGCGTGCATCCGACGGACGCGTTCAGCGTTGTCGAACTGATCGTGAGCGAAAGGCACAACCAGCGATGGGTGACCCGACATCAGACCCTGAGCCGTGGTCCCGATGCCACCCTGATGCACGATCGCTGCGGCACGTGCGAACACGAGCGCATGCGGAGCATAGGGCCAAGCCATCAAGCCGGCGGGAAGCGACTCGGGCAGACCCTGCGGGTGCCGTCCAGTGAGGAAAACCGCGCGCACCTTCAATCGCGTGACCGCATCCAAGCTATCGGCATAGAATCGGCCGGCGGCGCCGACCGCGGACGACCCAAGTGTGAACACGACAGGCGGCGGCCCATCGTCTAGAAATCGCTTCAACTCGGGAGCGAGATCTCCGCTGGAACTGTGCAGCGGAAAGCCGGTCAATACCGTTTGCGAGGGCCAATCAGGTTGAGGTTCGGCGAAGTGGCGAGAGAACAACGCAAGGACCAGCCTGGGCGAATTGGCGCCCTCGAACAAAGGATGTCCCTCGGAGGTCAGCCCGAGTTCACGTTGCAGATCGAGAACCGGCTTCACCCACGGGAGCGAGGCTTTCTTCCCCAAGGTCCAAACCGCCCGCATCACAGATGGCCCGAACTTTCGCAATCGCACGAGGGCGGGAAAAGGAGCTGGCACGGGAGGATCGTATGCGGAGATCAATGACATAGGCGCAAGAACAGTGGAAATCCACGGTTTGCGCAGCTTTCGCACCGCGAGGACGGAAGCAAAAGTGATTGGGTGGGTAATCACCACATCCGCTTTCTCCGCCGGGACCAACGTGTCTTCGTACGTTTCACGCGCAAGCTTCGCCACTTCGCGCAACACACGTTCGGTGCCGAGACGCTGGTGGAAAAGGTACGCCATCATCTCGCGATTCTCCAGCGAAATATCTGGTCGGATGGGAGCGAAGTCGAGGTATTGCGATTCCACCTTCTCGCGAAACGCCGTGCTGCTGGCGATGGTCACTTCATGGCCAAGCCCACGCAGACAAACGCCGATTGCGAGATACGGATATAGATCACCGTATGAACCGAGTGCGGTGAAGAGAACGCGCGCCACTGCCTACCAGGGTAGGCTATTCGTCTTGAGTGGTCGTGGTCGTAGTGGTTGTGGTGGTGGTTGTGGTCCGGCTGCGGATGGAGCCGTCCGGAGCTTCCTTGGCCGTCGCCACGCTCACCAATTGGGCGAGACGGCTGCGAAACGCAGGTGCGAAACACGACGCTTCTTCAGGCGTTGCTCCCGATGCCCTTAGCGCGGCGTCAACTTGTGCATCGCTCAATTTTCCGAGCCGGTTCATCAGCCAGGCAACATGTTCCTGCCGGATGCCCCGCAACACTTCCCTACCTTGCTTGCCTGAATAGTTGAACACCACGAAGCCGTTCTGCACGCCTTCGATCAAATGTTGCGTATCCGATGCATACCGCTTGCAGTCCCATTTGCTTCGCCCCGACAACTCGGCGGGACGGCCCATGGTTGCGCCCCAATCCGTGAGCGCGTAGATCTGCTCGCCGCCGGCGTTCAGCACCGAGAGATTCTCCGGCTTCACGTCCCAGTTGGAAAGCAGAATCATCAGGGTTTTGTAACCGGCTAGTTCGCGCGAGTCCTTCAACGACGGATCGTCCAGTCTCCAGCGCGCCGCTCCGGAATACAGTTTCTCGTCCTTGAGCTGGAACCGAGCCTCACGGAATGTGCCGTCTTTCACAAAAGCGGCTGCCCGGCCCAGGTTCGAAGCCCCGTCCATCTTACCCTCGGCAACATAGTACGTCGGCGACGCAAAATAGCCCGCCGCCCAGGCGATACGCGAAGCGAAGTTCTCCGCCTTCACTTCTTCTCCAAACTTTACGATCCACTGGACCCCGTTCGCGTCCTTCACGGTGACCTTGGGCGATGTGCCGCTCTTGTCTTCCTCGATGAAGGTGAAAGGCGCCTTAGGAGCTTTGGCCAAGCCCCCCGGCCCACCCGCCAAATCTAGAGATTCCACGGCGCCAGGATCACGCCATAGAACAGCGGCATCCATGCTGGCGAAGCAAACAAAGGCGAATGTGAGCGAGCAAGCCAAACTTTTCACAGTTGTTCGACAACGAATCGGCTCGGGATGTTTCGTCGTAGCGGCGCTTAGTGTTCCGGAGCTTGTAACGTGACGGCAGCTCGGATATCCACTTCAGATCGTGTAAACTTGCCCCTTGTGAAATCGAATGTCTGCAGTATGTCGGTCACTTCACCTTCCGTGTGGAACTGCTCAATGGGTCCGAAGACCGTCTTCAACTCTTCCTGTGTACAGGTGGGGAGATAGACACGAAGCACACGAGGATCGTAGTAGCGAAAAATAAGGCGCTCGCCGCGCCAGGTGCGGACTAGCAGCATCGTGCGCAAATGCCGTCGCAGCCGGTCCATGCGGATATCGGTGCGCAGAAACACGCCCCATGCCTGGCCCCAAGCACGCTCAATCAGGTCGCGAGTCGACTTGTCGCCTTGCTCGAGTTGCACCAGGTAGGGAGCCGCTACCTCTATCTCGTAAGGAAGCGTGCCGCTATAAAGACACGAGTACACCAGATGCGAATTCATCAAATCCGAGTAGATCCGCCGATCGCGGGCGCCGTCGAGAATCATCCAGACGCTGCGACTGCCCGCCTTACGCCAAAGCACCTGTTCGATGTTTTCGATACTGGCGCTCACGTGGTTTCTCCTTCGTCGGGGAGAGTTACAAACGGCGCGCCTTGCTTGGACGCGCGCAGCAGGCACACGCCCGGAATGAACGGATCGTCCGGATCATCGGGGTCATCTCCACCGTTCGGTTTCGGACCAGGACCGGGTCCGGGCCCTGGGGGCTTGTCCGGAGGCCCGGGCTCCGCAATACCGGGATACCGGTGGTAGATCGGAAGCAGGTCCCCTGCGTCGAAGAACTTGCTGAGGATCTTCAGGAAGTCGGAATCCGACAGGTTCGGGA
Source organism: Bryobacteraceae bacterium (assembly GCA_035634155.1). Taxonomy (GTDB): domain Bacteria; phylum Acidobacteriota; class Terriglobia; order Bryobacterales; family Bryobacteraceae; genus DASQDN01. The sequence continues at coordinate 13,707 of DASQDN010000683.1, forward strand.
ACTGTGGCACACCTGGCGCTTCGGCAATCAGTTCTCGAAACGCGCCGATGTGCTGCTTATCTTCCCGCAGCGCAACGTCATCTTCCTTGCTGATTTTTTTCTTGTTCTTGAGTTGCTCATTGGTGCGAGCGATGACGGACTGCATCTGCTGGATCCAGTCCTGCACTTGAGCGTAGTCACGCATCAGGCGCAGTTTGTCGCGCCAATAAAGCAAAGCGGAATCCGAGCCCGATCCGAGAACAAATCCGCTGCCCGGCCATCGTTCCGTGCCACCGAATTCGGCCACAATCACACGACCGGCCTCGATTAGGGACGCGGTACGTTGCAAAATCACGGGCTCGGGAATGCGCCATGTCCGTCCGGATGCCGCCCGATCGGAAAGCAGCCAACGTGCGCCCTGGAATGTGAGCGGATCCGTGCGAAAGCGCGAAAGGTACCGGTGCGCCGTGATGTAGGACCACGGCTTCGACCCGCGCTCGCGCCAAAACACCTCCAGGATGGCCCCGGTCTGTGTCCGGATGATCATACGGCAGACAATATTATGCGCATAGCGTTTAGCCCGGATACAACGAACACGAGATCACGGCTTGGACGGCCGCTGCTTCTGCATGCGTGCGCGCCCGCATTTGGGACATCGCCACTTTCGCTGCTTGTGGTAGATATGGCCCTTCACTTCTACCATGCGCATTTTGCACGCTTTACAGGTCAATGGTTCGAAAAGGAATGGCTGAACGCGCGGCGGCGTTTCCACTCGCCGTGCACGGCGTGGAAGCCGAGATAAAGAAAGGTGCCCCCGGCAATTGCCAGCAAGACGTGAAGCCACCAGGGTCCTATGAACGGCGCGAGCGCGATCTCCAGGGCGGCCCCCGCGATCATCGCGACCTGGGCGCCTGCCGCGCCCAGCACAGCATTGGAACGCGATCGCATCGCGGCCCGCAAAAGAATGCCGAACGCCAAGCTTTCCGGCAGTTTATGCAGAATCACACCCGCCCAAATGCCTTGGCGTGAAGCGATCTGAGCCGCGGAAAGCGCCCAACCATCGAAGAAGCTGTGAATTCCGGTCGCAATCATGAGCGGTGCTGCAAACCCGTGCAAACGCGTTGCACAATGGTCGTGATCGTGTGCGGGCGAGCACGATGGACACACCGGATACACGTACCTGTCGATCAAGGCCAGCAGCAGAAATCCCAGAATCATCAAGCCCGATCCGCCGGCCCAGCCAAAGTCCTCAGCGAGTTCAGGTAGCACCCAGAAGACGGACACCAGCAACAGCATCACGCCGCTGAACGGAAGCACTTTTCTGGAAAGTCCCGGGAAAGCGGACATCGCGATGCCGGCATAAGCCGCGGCGAACGCGCAGACGGCAAGAAGAAGCAGTGCAATGGACGGGGAAAAAATCACGCAGCCGGTGGCCTAATCTCCTACTCTACCAACAGCGCTGTGGGCAGCGTAAGCTAGTAGATTCATATGCCTTTGCCTTTGCAGATCGCCCTTCTGGCGTTGACGGGAACTGCTGCCATTACGGACGCGCGCTCACGCCGCATTCCGAATGGGCTCGTGGTGGCGGGTTTCGCGGCCGGCCTTGCGCTGAATACGTGGCTCGCCGGATGGGGGGGTGTGCAGCAGTCGTTGATGGGTTTCGGGTTAGCGGCCCTAATATATATCCCGCTGTTTATTCTTCGCGCCATGAGCGGCGGCGACGTGAAACTTATGGCCGCGGCGGGATCTATAGTGGGACCGAGGGATTGGTTCACTTTGTTTATCCTCGCGTCTATCGCAGGAGGCGCAATCGCCCTGGGAATGCTGCTGACGCGGCGCGCATTAGGACCAGCCTTCGGCAATGTAATGCATATTCTGAAGGAACTTGTGCATTTCCGCGCGCCATATAAATCGAATGCAGCACTAGATGTGACAAGTCCGAAAGCTTTGACGATGCCTCACGGCGTCGCCATCGCGGCCGGAGCGGTAGCGTTGTTGTGGACTCTTCATTAAAGATGTTGGAAGCGCAGGATGACTTCCGCGCGTTGTTTGAGGGCGCTCCCGACCTGATGTACGTGACCGACCTGAAGGGGACTCTCTCAAAAGTTAATCGCGCATTTGAGCGGGTGACTGGTTACAACCGCGAAGATGTAATCGGCCGAAGCCTCTTCGATTTGTTGGCCGCTGACGATCGGAACGAGGCTCGTGAGCGGATGTTTGCGCATCTGGGCGGCGGGTCGCTCCTTCCCTTCCCCCTGACACTATTAACGCGCGACGGCGAGGCGC
>DASQDN010000684.1:0-5409 GCA_035634155.1 Bryobacteraceae bacterium
GCGTATCGGGCGATGCGACGCCCGCCGGTACCGTGCAGGACGGACTGCGCAAGGTAGTCACCAAAACCCCGTTCGGCGAAGTATGCCGGTGGGAGAAGGCTAAATAAGGACATCCATGTTGCGATTCATCTTAGTTATCACTCTGGCGATGGGCTGCGCTCTCGCGGAAGTATCGGTGCCTAAAGGCGCCACCGAGATTGAGCCGGGCGTCTTCAAGCACACGGATTCAGCCGGGAAGACATCGATCTATCGCAAAACTCCATTCGGGGTCGTCAAATCTGCCGATGCGCCTGCCTCGGCTCCGGCAGCCAAAGCCGCGCCTCCCGCCGTCGAAGGCGCGAGTCCGTTCGGGGATGTGAAGCAGAATCCGAAGACACAGGACGTGAAGGTGGTCGAGCGCGGCGATACGCTCGAGTTTGAACGCCCGAGCCCGTTCGGCAGTTATAAGTGGAAGGCTAAGAAATCGGAGCTGAACGCCGAGGAGAAGGAAGCGTGGGCAAAGGCTCGCGGCCAGCATAGCCCAGCGAAGACGGCAGGGCCCAAGGAATGACGCTGCGCTCCGGTACAGCCATTCTTCTAGCCTTATTTCAAGTGGCGCTGCATGCCCAGCAGCAGCCCCCGATCGCGTTGCCCCCTGGCTTTGTGAAGGCGCCGGCCCAGAGTAACCCGCCAAGCACCATTGCGACGCCTCCTCCCCAGCAGCAACAGCAGGCTCCACCGACGGCCACGCCGGGAGCGCCTGCAACTCAGGCCCAGCCCGGAGCGCAAGCGGCGAAACCGCAGGGACCTCCCGGCCCGATGCCGACACTCGAGCCCACCGCGGCCACAGGAGGATTGACCCTGCAAAATGCATCTTTGCGCGAGGTGGTCGATCACTTGGCCCAGCGGCTGAAGATCAATTACATCATTGACCCGCGCGTTAATGGGGCAATCACGATCAATACCTACGGGGAAACCAAGAACATCGACAATCGCGCGCTGCTGGACATGATTCTGCGTATCAACAATGCGGCCATGATCCAGGTGGGCGATATCTACCGAATCGTGCCGCTCACCGACGTGCAGCGTCTGCCCTTATCGCCCGATGTCAACGGCAAGCCGGTCGTGGAAGACGACCGCACCATGTTGAACCTGCTTTTCCTGAAGTACGCGACCGTGGATGAGCTGGCCAAGCTGCTGGAGCATTTCCTCGGCGAGGGCGGCAAGATGTGGTCGTACGCCCCGGCGAATCTGCTGATGATTCAGGACAGCCGACGGAACATGAAGCGCCTGCTGGAGCTGGTGTCGCTCTTCGATGACGCCGCGTTCACTAACCAGCGCGTGCGCTTGTTCGAGATCAAGAACGGGCTGCCTTCGGACGTGGCCAAGGAACTGGAGAATATCCTCAAGTCGATCTCGCTGAACGATAAGAACACTCCGGTCAAGCTACTTCCGATCGATCGCATCAATACATTGGTTGCGGTCGCGCCGAACCCGGGTGTGTTTAAGGAGATCGAGTCCTGGCTGGAGCGCCTCGATATCAGCGTGGAGGCCAGCGCCGGCACCATCAGCAACTACGTCTACAGGGTCCGATACGGCTTTGCGCCTAGCCTCGCGATGGCGATCATGGGGCTCTACAGCAACGATCCCAACTTCGCCATGAACATGATGATGATGAGCGGCAGCATGGGGATGGGCGGTGGCATGGGCATGGGCGGTGGCATGGGGATGGGTGGCGGTATGGGCATGGGCGGCGGTATGGGCATGGGCGGGATGTACGGTGGCGGCATGGGTATGGGTGGTATGTACGGTGGCGGAATGGGCATGGGCGGCGGAATGGGTATGGGCGGGATGTATGGTGGCGGGATGTACGGCGCGGGGTATCCAGGCGCGGCCGGCTACCCACCCCCGAGACCCGGAGCGCCATCCGCCGATCAGACCGGGACGTTTCTAGCCCCCGGCACAACCGCGGCTCAGGCCCAGGGTCCGCGGACTCCTCGCGTCGTACCGAATCCTTTCGACAACAGCCTTCTGATTCAAGGCACCCGGAGCGAATACGAGTCAATCACCAAGCTGCTACGTCAGATCGATATTCCGCCGCGGCAAGTGCTGGTTGAGGCCAAAATCTACGAGGTGTCGCTCACAGGCGAGCTGTCCAACGGGGTTCAGGCCTTCCTGAGCCGCCGTGGAGCAACTCTACCGGAAGGTGTTGCGAGTCCTGGCACCCGCAATCTTACGGGCGCACTGCAAGGATCCTTAAGCCTGTCAGCGGGGGCGCTTGTGGGTAGCAGTCGGGAATTGCTGGCTCAGATGTCGACCCAGGAGTTCAACACGAGAGCTCGTGTCCTCTCGGCGCCATCGGTGATTGCGACCGACAGCGTACCCGCGACAATCAACGTGGGTGACGAGGTTCCTACTCTCTCGCAGCAAGCCGTTACCGGTGCTCAGCAGGGTGGCAACTCACTCTTCGCCAATACAATTCAGAATCGGAACAGCGGCGTGACCCTGCAAGTGATGGCACGGGTGAACCCGATGGGAGTGGTTACGCTAACCGTCAACCAGGAAGTCAGCGCGCCGATCGCGCCCGACCCGGGCGCGGCGATCAAGAGTCCTTCATTCTCGAAAAGGACTGTGCAGACTCAGCTCACAATCCAGGACGGGGACACGATCGCGATCGGCGGCATCATCAATGAGAACAATGGCTCGAGCACGGTTGGCGTGCCGTATCTGCATCGTATCCCGGTGCTCGGCTTCGCTTTCGGAAGCAAACGCTTCAGCCGAGGTCGTACCGAGCTCATTATCTTCCTTACGCCCCGGGTTATTTACGATATGACCAACATGAACGAGGCGACCGAAGAACTGAAGGGCCGGCTCAAGAAGCTGTCCAAGTACCTCAAAGAGGAATAGGCGCCCGCAGGGCCAACATTCTGCAGGTGGTTACGCAAAATCCGGTTCGTTCTGCAAGCGGCTGCGGCGGTTCTCGCTCACACACGTGTAACTTACTATTCAATCTAAGTGTCTTCCCCTACGCCCCACCCTCGTTGAGGGTGGTTGGTGAGGCGGTTGAACGGGTAAATGTCGCCATTTAATGAACTTTCGTCGACTTTGGGCCACAAGAACATTGACTGCAGAGCAACTTACATGTTCTAATGACTGCGTAACGAGTGGTCCTAGCCAGTTAGATGGATTACTATCACTTTACGCTTGACTGTCTGTGAGTACTGGTGATAAGACTAGTCTGACTACGCTGGGGCATTCGTAGCGGTATTCTTCTACCAAGAAGGAATCCCGCGAGCACAGAAAAACGAATAAGAGAAGTCTAGGACGTTGAGCTACGAGGCTCAGGTTGAAAGAACTTCCATCAATTCAAAATAAAACTCTCTTCAACTTCACAAGGAGAAGGAAATGGTAGCATTCCGCAAAGCGTTTCCCGTGCTAGCCATCGGTGCGTTCCTTCTAGGAACTGCAACGACAGCTAGTGCACAAACCACCGGCGGTAATCCGCTGGTATGCTCGACCAACGCCGGCGTTCCGCCCGTTGTTCGCGCAGAGGGCCACACCGAGTTGGTCGGCGACATCGTGATTCAGTGCACCGGCGGTAACCCGGCACTGGGCGCGCAGACAGCCAACTTTCAATTGTTCTTGAATACGAATATCACCAGCCGCTTGCTGAGCGGCGGTCTGTCCGAAGCCCTGTTGATCCTCGACGAAGCGGGTGGCCCGTCCAATCCGGCCTTCTGCCCGTCGCCTAATGCGGTTTCGAACTCGGCTCCGCAGACCACCGGCACGCCGGCGGCCAGCGTCGTGCTTGGTCTCCCGGTTGGCGGCATCGTCGGCACCGGCACAGGCCCGGCGACAGGTTGCAACACCTTCGTGGCGAACTCGCTGACGCAGACGGGTACGTATAACGTATTCCGCGCGCAGCCGGCCAACGCTGCGAATGGCACAGCTAACGCTGCCGTCGTTTGGACAGGTATTCCGATCGTTCCACCGGGCACGAACAGCTTCCGCACCTTCCGCATCACCAACGTTCGTGCGAACGCTGCTGCTGTTCCGGCTTCGGCCAGCTTGGTTCCGAGCCAGATCTTCGCGTTCCTCTCGATCTCGGCCAGCCAGTCGTTGGCTCTGAACAACCCGCAGCAGGCTGTTGCCTTCGTCCTCCCCGGCTTGCAGTTCGACGTTCGTAACTGCGGCAACACGGGTGGCGGAGCTGGCACGTTCCTGCAGTGCGTCAATCAGAATCGCGATCTGTTCAATAACCCGAGTGCAGGTGGACCCTTCAGCGACCGTATCTTCGGTCTGCGATATCGTGAAGGCTTCCAGACTGCGTTTAAGACCCGTGTAGCCGAGACGCAGTTGACCAGCGTTCCCGGTGTTGTGTACAACACCGAGAGCGGTTTCGTCCGCACTGGTGACACTGTCCTCAACAGCGCTGGAACCGTTGGTTTGGCTGACTCCGCGACTCGCATTGCGGCTCGGTTTACCAACCTGCCGGAAGGCATCCGCCTCTTCGTCAGCACCACTAGCGTTCCGGTTGCTACTCCGCTGGCGCAAGCCAATGCTCTGTTGGTTTCCACCGATGCCAACGGCGCGGGTGGAACGATCAGCGTGGGCGGCGTAACTCAGCCGGTCGGCGTCACCTCGACAACGACCCTCCGCTGCGGAAACCTCGACTCGTCGGCTGCTGAACTCACCATCACTGGCACAGGTACCGGCCGCAGCGCTATCGCGGTTTGGGAAGTCACGACCGCCAACTCGGCGACCCTGGACACCCTGTTCTTCCATGTCGGTGTGGCGTTTGCTGCCAACACCCCGAACAACCTGCCCGGCCTCGGAACCTCGAGCGTAACGGGTAGCTTCGCTCCGTTCTATGCGGCGAACTCGAATGCCGGTCAGGCCAGCTCCTCGCTGCCCATCCCGCGCTTCATCGACAACGCCACCCCGGTGAACACCTTCACCATCAACCAGTGCGTGACGAACCTGCTCTTCCCGTTCGTGACCAACCAGGCTGGTTTCGACACCGGTATCGCGATCAGCAACACGTCGCGTGATCCGTTCAGCGGCAACGCTGGCCGTCTGCAGGCTGGTACTTGCACCATCAACTACTATGGTGCGGTTCCCGGCGGTCCGGCTCCGGCTGCGGACACCTCGACCAATCCTGTGGCTGCGGGCGAACAGTTGCTGTTCGTTCTGAGCAGCGGCGGCGCCAACGGCATCGATGCGGTTCCTGGCTTCCAGGGCTACATCATCGCTCAGTGCCGCTTCCAGTATGCCCACGGCTTCGCGTTCATCACCGATGGTCCTATCGGTCAGGCTCGCGTTGCTGAAGGCTACCTCGCGCTCGTGATGGACGAGGGCATCGGCTCTCGCACCGGATCGCAGAGCGAAGTGCTCAGCCACTAAGCACTGAAGTCAATCCAACCCAAGTGG
>DASQDN010000685.1:0-12302 GCA_035634155.1 Bryobacteraceae bacterium
AGCGAGCGATACCCATTCTCCTTCGACCATTCCTTCAAGTGCAGCGAATTGATGCGGCCAGGGTTCTTGTTGATCCATGCGACCGGATCCACACCGGCCTCCACACAAGTGCCGAGGTCGAGTTGCAGCATCACTTCCTTCGGTGTATTCTCGGCGAGCACTTCCATCGGCATCTTGCCTTCGAGAGGCCGGAATTCCACCGCATGGTTGTGGAAGCCCGCTTTCATCTTGGCGGCCTTCAGCTTCTCACTGCCCTGGGCGAGCGTCTCGGCAACCTTTTTCCAGCCATCCAAGCCCTGCACACGGCCGGCGCTTGCCATCACGATGTAGGTGGAGCCAAGAATACCGTTGTAGTCTATGGCCTTCTGCATGTTCTCGGGCGAGAACGAGCCGGCCCCGTTGTGCGTTGACCAGCACTTCATCTTCGTCTCGTCGAGCGCGGCGCGCACCTGCTTGGTGTATTCGGGCGTCCACTGCATGTAGGGCGAGTAAAATTCGACACCCTGGTAGCCCATCTGCCCCACTCGGCGGACCGTGCCGACGACGTCCTTCTGCATTTCGTCACGGACCGAGTAGAGTTCCAAACCGACCGGAATGCGCTTGGACTGAGCGCTGGCGGACACCACTGCGGCTGCCGCTGCCGAAGCCAGAAAAGATCGACGGGATATATTTTGACTTGAAATCATACGTGCCGTTATTACATCACAATCGGCTGTGATAGAGTGCCATCGTATGCGATTAGCTTGCCTTCTGCTGTGCGCGCTGTCGGCGTCCGCGCAGCTGACCACCCTGACGAAAGACCAGATGGTGAAGCTCACGGCGAAGAACCCGTTCGAGCGCTTCGATGACGGGCGCCCGAAGGTCCCGGACGCTGCCCTGCAAAAGATCAAGGACATCTCGGCCGAAGATGTGTGGACCGTTGTCGCCACCAAGGGCTTCCCGAACCACTTCGCCGGCGGGTTTAAGCTGACTACGCCCAACAAGAAGTTGGTGGGCCGCGTTGTCACCGCGCAGTTTATGCCGATGCGAAGCGACATCAATGAGATCATCGCCGCCGAAGGAAAGCAGAAGGGATATGCCGGCGGGCAGAACCAGTGGATTATCGACCAGTTGCAGCCGGGCGACATTCTGGTGGTCGACCTTTTCGGCAAGGACGAGTACGGCACCTTTGTCGGTGACAACCTCGCGTACTACATCATGCAGAAGACCGGCACCGGCCTGGTGGTAGACGGCGCCGTGCGCGACCTGGACGGCATCTCGACGTTCGACATGCCGGTGTACTACAAGAACGCGCATCCGACGCCGATCCGCGACGTGATGCTGACCGGCTTCAACGTGCCGGTCCGCATTGGCGGGATCACGGTGATGCCGGGTGACGTGGTGCTGGGGGACAGGGAGGGCATTTCCATCATTCCTCCAGTGCTGGTCGACGAAGTGATCCGCCGCGCGGAAGATACCAAGATCCACGACGATTGGACGAAGATGAAGTTCCGCGAAGGCAAGTACAAGTCGAGCGACATCTACGGGAGCCCGCGGGACCCTGCGCTCCGCGCCGAGTACGAAGAGTATAAGAAGAAACGCCTCGCCGAGAAGAAGTAGCCCGTCTTAGCGGAGTGGGGTGTCCCACCGGCGTCCATACCACCACAAGGAGACGCCATACACCCCGCTCGCAACTGCCGTTGCAGCCCATGCGAAGTTGTACGCCACCCCTCCCGCCGCCATCACGGCTCCGAATTGAGCCACTCCCGTTGGCCAGAGCCGACCGGATGAGAACTGCCAACGCCGCTGCGCGACCGGCGGCTCAAGCAACGTCTGGTGTCCGATAGCAGCCGTCACGAACGCCGCGCAGCACACCATCGCCGGCCGATATCCCGCCCCGAGCACCAGCACGATCGCAAACCAGGCCGCATCGCGCGACGCCAGCAGTTCCCATCCGGTGATCGGGAGCAGGCGGGCGCGGGTACGCATCGCTCCGCCGTCGAACTGCAGATGCGCCTGCGATAGGGTGCTCAGCACGAGCACGATCATCGGCCCCAGCACGACCGAAGCGAACGGATCGCCCCCGCTCACGCGGTAGATGATGCCACCCATTGCCAGTAGCGCCGCAAGCGGCACGTCCAGCGTTTGCAGCATCTCACGTACATGGTTTTGGATCAGCCCTCCCAAGCGGCCCGGGAAACGGGGTACAGACCGGAGGACTCGAAGGCTGCCGGGCTGTACCACAACCAACAGCGGGACAATAGCCCCGAAAGCAAACATCGCGGCGCCGACGATTGGATGGCGGCTTAGCAGCGTGAACAGGACCGCGAGCGGGAAGATCGGGTTTAGGACGAGGCCCGCCAGGTAGACGACGGAGCGCTGGATAGGACTGAGCGGCCACAGCTTGAGTCGAAGGGCCGGAATCTGCTCAGTCAGCCGCTGTCCCATCGGAACCGCGTACATCAAGCCGATGAAGAGATACCAGACGGCGGTGCTGCTGGGGCGGTCGACCGGCTCTTGCGCCATCATCAGCGCAATCATGACTGTCAGATTGTTGCCCGCGAAGGAGCCGGTTGCGCGAAGGTTCCGCCAGGCGCTCTTCGCGACTGCTGTTAGGATTGCGGCAGTCGCAGCCAAGCGAGGTCGCCTTTGGCAGGGGGTTCCACCTGCTCGAAGTACAGTCCCTCTACGCCACGAGGGAGATCGGTAACAGGGCCATCGGAGACCAGCCGGCCGTCGCGCATCACCAGCACGCGATCGCAAATCCGCGTCACCAGCGCCAGGATATGGGTAGTAATTAGTACGGTGATGCCGCGGTCTGCGGCAGCCCGGAGTGTCGCGCCGATCGTCTCAGACGATGCTGGATCGACACCCTCGAACGGCTCATCAAGGAGCAGCACCGGCGGCGAGTGTACAAGCGCCATCGCAAGCGCGGTCTTCTTCCTCATTCCGTACGAGCATTCCCGTGCGTAGGTCCGCCGCAGGTCCCACAAGCTGAGCAGCCGCAGCAGGTCCTCCGAGCGCCGGCGAGTGGTCGCGCGGTCCAGCCCATAGATGGGGCCGCACATGCCGAGTTGCTCCTCAATCGTGAGTTCGGGTAGGAGTGCCAAGTCGTCCGGCACCACACCGATCGCGGCGCGCTGCGGCATGTGAACCTCGCCGGCGTCGGGCGCCGAGAGCCCGGCAAGCATCCGGACCAGCGTCGACTTCCCCGCGCCGTTCGGCCCGAGCAACGCACAAATCGAACCCAATTCGAGGTCAAGGCTAACGTTGTCAACCGCGGGCAAAGCTCCGAACCGTTTGGTCATGCCCGAACAGCCGATCATGCTTCTGCCCCGGGAAGCACCACCTCGAGACGGGCTCCGCGCACCTCCCGATTGCCGGCGTGGATCGATCCTCCATGTTGTTGAACAATCCCTTGAGCTACCGTTAAACCAAGACCTGTTCCTTTAGCATCCAACCTACTCGAAACAAAAGCGTCAAAAATGTCTGGCAGGACATCGCGCGAGATGCCGGGACCATCATCCTCTACGGCGACACAGACCCAAGGTCTCCCCTCAAGTCCGTAGCGACGGGCGCTAACCTGAATAAGGCCTCCTGAATCAATAGCATTCAAAGAATTCCTAAACAAGTTGACGAACACCTGAACCAAGCGATCGGCATTTCCGACCACAACTGCGTTGTCCCCGAGTTGCGATGTGAATCGCACTTGCGATGCCTTCTCATCGATCGCGACCAGCTCCCATGCTTCATTCACAATTGCTTTCAAAGCAACATGTTCCGTAGTTTTCTTGCGAACTCGCGCGAAGTCCACGAGTCCCTCGCTGATGGTCCGCAGCCGTTGCGTCACGCGAAGAATGCGCCGGAGACGATCCTGGGCGTGCGGATCCGGCACAGTTTCCAGCAGTTTCTCGATCGAACCGTGCAGCACCGCGAGTGGGGTATTCATCTCGTGGGCCACGCTCGCGCTCAACAAACCCAAGCTTGCGAGCCGATCCTGCGCCTCCAGATGATCGAGCGCCTGGCGCAACTGAGTCACCGTCTGGTTCCGCGAATGCATGATCTGGCCGATCTCGTCCCCAGTGATGAACCCCTCGTTGATCAGTTCCTTTTGCCGGTCTCCGCGCCGTGTCGCCTCATCCGCTGACAGCATCAACTGTATCGGTCCGTACACATAACGCGGCATGATGACGAACTCTAAAAGAGCAACCGCCATTACATACAAAATCCCGAGCACCGCCAACAGCGTGACTTTCGCCCTTTCCACAACCTCGTCATAAACCAGGTTCGGAAGAGTGATCCGGCGGTAAATCGGAGCCTTGGCATCGCGTCGGTAGAGATAATCCGAGCCCGGCGTTTGCTGCCACACCTCGCCCGGGTGTACATCAAGCCATTTCTTCACTTCCGGAGGAACGCCCAGGTGCTCAGACGAGCCTTCCCGGTAATCGTAAGCAGCGATCTTGGGCAGCCGGAGGAGGGGCCGATCGGCCGAGAAGATCTCCGCGATCAGGTTGATCTCAATGGTGCGGGCGGTGGCAACGCGGCGCTCGAACGGCGGAATAACGGCGAAATACACCGAAACACTAAGCACCAAAAAGAACAAGTTGTGTAAAACTATCAGCTTAGGCCGGATGTGCAGGTTTCCGAAGGTCCGGCCGAGCCCAGTTGCCGGGGTGTACGGCGGCGTTAGTCCGAGAGTATTCCGCATTACTCTACCTCTTCTCGCCAAACAAGAATTCTTTCGTGTATTGCGGAAAAAGTCTATGTGTGATAGAAAAGTCTATAGTTTGTCCGGTCGGGACGTCCGTGGTCGTTTGTCCTAATCTCAAATGGCGCTCATCTTTCCGAAATCTACTGATAAGTATGTAAGACTCGGTGCATTGGCGCTGGCTGTCGCCGCGTTGGGCGGCGGCGCGCTGGCGATGTACGTGGGGCTGCCCAGCGTCATCATGACCGGGTATCAGCCACAGCAACCGGTCCCCTACAGCCACAAGCTTCATGTCGGCGATCTTGGCATGGATTGCTATTACTGTCACTACACCGCAGACAAGAGCGACCACGCGGCCGTTCCCGCCACCGAAGTCTGCATGAACTGCCACACGCGGGTGAAGCCCACCAGTCCGCGGCTGGAGAAGGTTCGCGACAGCTATAACACCGGCAAGCCCGTTGAGTGGGTGCGCGTCCATCGCGTCCCCGACTTCGTATTCTTCAATCACCAGGCGCACGTGACTGCGGGCGTAAGCTGCGTGAGCTGTCACGGACGCGTCGACCAGATGGTGGAAGTGAAACAAGTCCAGCCCCTGAACATGGCGTTCTGCCTCGATTGCCACCGCAACCCCGCCCCGAATATTCGACCGATCGACCAGGTGACGAATCTTGCCTGGAAGCCGAACGGCGATCCGGCGGCGATCGGACGCGAAATCATCAAGGCTCGTGGCATCAATCCTCCGGAGAACTGCTCAGGTTGTCATCGATGATCCAGATTACAAAGAAGCTGACCGGCAAGAAGTATTGGCGCAGTCTGGACCAGTTCTACCAAACGACCGAATTCCAGAACTGGATCAACCGCGAGTTCCCGTCCGAAGCGGCCGAGATGCTCGACGAGCCTTCCCGCCGGAACATCCTCAAACTGATGGGCGCGTCGTTCGCGCTCGGGGGACTTACCGCCTGCCGCCGCCCGATTGAGAACATTCTTCCCTTCTCCAAGAACGTAGAAGGCTTCATTCACGGCAAGCCGCTGTACTACAACACTGTGATGTCGCTCGGCGGCCAAGCGGTGGGCTTGTCGGTTGAGACGAATGAGTTCCGTCCCACCAAGATCGAGGGCAATCCGGCACATCCGTGGAGCCTGGGATCGACGAAGAGCTATCACCAGGCATCGGTTCTCTCGCTTTACGACGATTCGCGCGGCGTGGGTGTGATCGGCGATGGCAAAGCTTCAAACTGGGATGCATTCACGGCATACGTAAAGAACCTGCAAGGACAGCTTGGCAACGGGGCCGGGCTGCGGTTCCTGAGCGAACCGATCCATTCGCCGTCGTTTGCCGCCGTCAAACGACATGCGATGACGCGCTTTCCGGGCGCGAAGTGGGTGGAATACAGCGCTGTTCAGACCAGTGCGACCGCGCATCCGACGGTTCCCCGAATTGCCTTTGATAAGGCTGCGGTGGTGGTTGCGCTCGATAGTGACTTTCTGGGCCTTGATGACACTTCCGTGCTCGCGGTGAAAGAGTTCTCGCGGGGCCGCAAGATCACCGACGAAGCAAACCCGGTAATGAACCGGTTGTACGCGGTAGAGCCGCAGTTCACGGTCACCGGCGCCGCGGCGGATCACCGGTTCCGCTTGAAAGCCTCCGAGATTCCAAACTTTGCGACGGCTTTGTTAGGCGCTCTTCAGGCCCAATCGAGCCCGCTCCAAGTTCTCGGGCAAAACAATGCCAGCAAGGCGTTGAGCGCGATTGCGAAGGACTTGCTGGCGAATCGCGGCAAGGCCGTTGTGGTCACTGGCCCCAGGCAATCCGCCGCTGTCCACCAGATCGTGCACCAGATCAACCAGGCCCTCGGAGCCGTCGGTCCGATCGTCACGTATCTGCCGGCGACGACAGACCAGACGCGTCCACAGCTCGATGCGATGAAAGAGCTTGCCGGCGAAATGGCTGCGGGTCAAGTCAACACCCTGGTGATGCTCGGCTGGAATCCGGTGTTTACCGCACCGGCCGACCTGAGCTTTGAAGCGAACCTGAAGAAGGTCGCTAACACCATTTACCTCGCGCAGGATGCTGATGAAACCGCCGCTGTATCGAAGTGGGTGGTTCCGGCCGCGCATTACCTGGAAAGCTGGGGCGATGCGGTTGCCGTGGACGGCACGGCCTCCATCCAGCAGCCTACGATTCAGCCGCTGTGGGGCGGACGTACCCCCGCCGAAATCGCCGCGCTGGTTTCCGGCTATAAGGACCAGCACGCATACGACATTGTCCGCAATCATTGGCTGCCCATCGCGGGCGGTGAGAAGGGCTGGAAGAAGGCGCTGCACGACGGATTGATCCGGAACGCAACGGGCGCCGCGACGACTGCAACTGCTTCCACCACCCCGACCTTCCACACCTCAGCGCCTGCTCCGACCCCGGCTTCCGGGTTCGAAGTCATCTTCGCGCCGAGCTGGTCGCTGTTCGACGGCCGCTTCGCTAATAACGGCTGGCTGCAAGAGCTGCCGGACCCGATGACCAAGCTAACGTGGGACAACGCGGCTTTCATCAGCCCTGCGAGCGCTACCAAGCTGGGCGTCATCGGTGGAGACGTTATCTCCATCGAGCGCAACGGACGCAAGCTCGAAGCTGCTGTGATGATCCAGCCCGGGCAAGCCGACGATACCATCCTGTTGCCGGTGGGCTATGGACGCGCCAAGGTCGGAGCGATTGGCGAAGGCACAGGTTTCAACGCTTACTCGATACGCACGACAGACGGGTTCGGCTACGGGACAGGCTTCAACGTTTCCAAGACCGGCCGCACTTATCCACTGGCACGTACGCAGGAATTCGAGTATCAGGAAGAGCCGCACCTGGTGAACTTCCAGGAGGTCGCGGTTCGCCCCATCCTCCGCGAAGGCACGCTCGATCAATACAAGAAGAACCCGCACTTCGCCGAGCAGATGGTGGAGCATCCGCCGCTCCGCTCTTTGTATGGCGACTACGACTATTCGAAGGGCCAGCAATGGGCAATGACCATCGACCTGAACTCGTGCATCGGCTGCAATGCCTGCATGGTTGCCTGCCAGGCCGAGAACAACATCGGCGTCGTGGGTAAAGAGCAGGTGGCTCGCGGACGCGAGATGCACTGGATCCGCATCGATCGCTACTACAGCGGCGCCATCGAGGAACCGCAAGCGGTTACCGCGCCCGTGACGTGCATGCAGTGCGAAACCGCCCCGTGCGAAAACGTCTGCCCTGTCGCGGCCACCGTTCATAGCCCCGAAGGCTTGAACGACATGGTGTACAACCGCTGCGTCGGCACTCGGTACTGCTCAAACAACTGCCCGTACAAGGTCCGCCGCTTCAACTTCCTCAACTGGCATTCGAATGAGCACGAAGTCACCAGGATGGTTTACAACCCCGAAGTGACGGTGCGCATGCGCGGCGTGATGGAAAAGTGCACCTACTGTGTGCAGCGCATCCAGAACGCGAAGATCGCGGCGAAGGCGGAGAACCGGCGCTGGTTGAAGGACGGCGAAGTGAACGTCGCCTGCGCTCAAGCGTGCCCGTCCGATTGCATCACTTTCGGCAACGTAAACGATCCGGAAAGCCGCGTCGCCAAGACGAAGCTGTCCCCGAGAAACTACGCCATGCTCGGCGAACTGAACACCAAACCACGAACCACTTACCTGGCGAAGCTGCGCAACCCGAATCCGGAGCTTGTCTCGGCCGCGCCCGCAGCGGAGGCGCATCATGGCTGATCTCGCGGTCTTGAAAGATCCGCACGTAACGCCGGTGCTCGTGGAGGGCGATCCGTCGCTCCACAAGCTGACCAGCGATGTGGCGCAGATCGTGGAAGGCATCAACCGCAAGGTCCCGGTCCAGTGGTACATGGCGCTGGCGATCACGGGCGGCCTCACGATGCTCCTCGGCGCGATGCTTGGCTACCTTACATTCACCGGCATCGGCGTTTGGGGTAACAACCAGCCCGTCGGTTGGGCCTGGGACATCACGAACTTCGTGTTCTGGATCGGTATCGGCCACGCCGGCACACTGATCTCGGCGATTCTGTTCCTGTTCCGGCAGAAGTGGCGTACGTCGATCAACCGCTTCGCCGAAGCGATGACGTTATTTGCCGTCGCCTGCGCTTTGATTTATCCGCTGTTCCACACCGGCCGTCCGTGGCGCGCCGCTTATTGGCTGCTGCCGCTTCCGAATACGCATCTGGCCGTTTGGCCGAACTTCCGCAGTCCGCTGGTTTGGGACGTGTTTGCGGTTTCGACGTACGCCACAGTCTCCGCTTTGTTTTGGTATGTCGGCCTGGTGCCTGACCTCGCCACGATGCGCGATCGCGCTACGGGCCTGGGTCAGAAGATTTACGGCGCGCTCAGCCTCGGCTGGCGCGGTTCGGCGCGGCACTGGCGCAATTACGAAATGGCGTACCTGATCCTGGCGGGTCTTTCGACCCCGCTGGTGCTATCGGTGCACTCGGTCGTTTCGTTCGACTTCGCGACATCAGTACTCCCTGGCTGGCATACCACGATCTTCCCGCCGTACTTCGTTGCGGGGGCGATCTTCTCCGGATTCGCGATGGTTGTGACGCTGATGGTGATCGCCCGGTGGGCCTTCCAGATTCAACACCTGGTGACGATGAAGCACCTGGAGAACATGAACAAGATCATGCTCGCCACGGGAACCATCGTCGGCTATGCGTACGCAACCGAGTTCTTTATCGCCTGGTATAGCGGCAACCCGTACGAGCGGTTCACGTTCATCAACCGCGCGTTCGGGCCTTACGCCTGGGCGTACTGGACGATGATCAGTTGCAACGTGATCACACCGCAGTTCTTCTGGTTCAAGAAGCTTCGAACGAACGTGCCGTTCATGTTCGTGCTGTCGATCTTTATCAACATCGGCATGTGGTTTGAACGCTTCGTAATTATCGCCTCGTCGCTGCATCGCGACTTTCTGCCCTCCTCGTGGGGCTACTTCACACCGACTTGGGTGGATATCCTTACGTTCCTCGGAACCTTTGGTTTGTTCCTGACGCTGTTCCTGTTCTTCGTGCGCTTCCTGCCGATGATCGCGGTGAGCGAAGTGAAGGGCATGGTGGCCAATGAACAGATGCACCATGCCGTTCACGGCACGGCCCACGGACCCGATACGCACAACCCGACTCCCGGTATGGCTCCGGTGACGGGAGGGTCGCACTAATGCCGACCGTGCACACCAACACTCCGGCGCTGAAGGATAAGAACGTATACGGTGTTGTCGCTGAGTTCGACCGTCCGGAAGACCTGGTTGCTGCCGGCCATCGCATTCATCACGACCACGGCTACAAGAAGCTCGATGCGCTGACCCCGTTCCCTATTCACGGGATCGACGAAGCGATCGGCGTACCGCGCTCCATCCTTGGCTATATCGTGTTTGGGCTGGGATTGTTCGGTTTCCTAAACGCCATCTTTATGATCTGGTACACCAACGGGTACGATTATCCGCTGGTGATCGGAGGCAAGCCGCTGTTCGCCTGGGAATTCTCCATCCCGCCAATGTTTGAGTTGACGATTCTGTTTTCGGCCTTCGCGGCGGTGTTCGGAATGTTCGCGTTGAACGGACTGCCGAAGTTTTATCATCCGATCTTCAACATGCCAGGGTGGGAGCGCGCTACCGACGATCGCTACCTGCTGGTGGTGGAAGCTTCGGATCCGAAGTTCGATATCGAAGGAACGCCGCAACTGCTCGCCGAACTGGGCGCGCTGCGCACGGAGGTGGTGTCCCAATGAGGTCGTATCTCACAACCGGACTCGCTACCGCCGCCGCGCTGCTGCTGGCAGGCTGCTCGCCGAGCGGATCGCGCAACTCCCCGGTGGTGATCTTCACGGATATGGATTATCAGCACCGGTATGAGCCGCAGGGCGACCGCAGCTTCAATGGAGCAAAGCCGTTCTTCGGCGACGACCGCGCCAGCCGGCGTCCGGTCGAAGGCACGATCGCCGTAGGGCATTTGGTGGAAGACGACAGCTTCGCCACCGGCGTGCTGAACAACTCTTATGTCGGACGCAATCCGATGCCCGTCACGGCGGACCTGGTGAAGCATGGCCAAGCTCGGTTCAACACCTATTGCGCGCCTTGCCACGACCGTACCGGTCAAGGCCGTGGGCTCGTCGGCCAGCGCGCGATGTGGATTCCGACGAATCTGCTGGAGCCGCGGGTTCGCGACATGAACGACGGCGAGATTTTCAACGTGATCACCAACGGCCGGCGTTCGATGCCGCCTTACAAGTACCAAGTGGTTGACCGCGATCGCTGGGCGATTGTCGCCTATGTTCGCGCACTGCAGCGCGCCTCCGGCGCAAGCGAAGCCGATGTGCCTGCAGACCAGCGCGCAGGTTTGAAATAACGGAATTCACGCGATGAATCATCACGCCACGCACGTACAAGACGCTTACCGGATCGATCCCGAGTTGTGGACACGCGGCCGCAATGCGATCGCGTTCGTCGCGCTCGTCAGTTGGATCGCCGCCATCGCGGGATTCTTTGTCGATCAGAATCGCTTTTTCGAGTCGTACCTGGTTGGTTTTCTGTTCAGCATCTTCATTCCGCTTTCCGGGATGTTCTTTCTCATGGTGATGTACCTCACGGGCTCGGCCTGGAGCGTCACCATGCGGCGGGTGGTCGAGAACATGGTGGTTACCTTGCCTCTCGGCCTGATTCTCGCAATCCCGATTCTGCTTGGAATGCAGCACTTGTATCACTGGGCGCATCCGGGCGCGACCGATCACGACGCGCTGCTCAAGGCGAAACAGGCGTTTTTGAACCCGACTGGTTTTGCTTACCGGACGGTGATCTATTTCCTTCTATGGAGCCTGTGGGCGGTTCGCATTTACAAGAACTCGACCAAGCAGGACACGACCAAGAGCCTGGACCAGATGCACGCGTTGTCGCGCTGGAGCGCTCCCGGGCTGCTGATGCTTGTTCTCAGCGGCACACTCGCCGCGTTCGATTGGAGCATGTCGCTCGACCCGCACTGGTATTCCACCATCTTCGGCCTGTATTGCTTTGCCGGCGGCGCTTATTCGTTCATGGCGATGTGGTTCCTGATCCTTCGCTCATTGCGCGACAAGGGCGTGCTGCGCAACGCGGTGAACATCGAGCATTACCACGACATCGGCAAGTGGATGTTTGCCCTGTGCGTCTTCTGGGCCTACATCGCGTTCTCGCAGTACCTGCTGATCTGGTACGCGAACATTCCGGAAGAAACCATCTGGTTCCTGCATCGCTTTGAAGGCACCTGGAGCTGGGTCAGCGCGCTGCTGCTCTTCGGCCATTTCATCATCCCGTTCCTTATCCTGGTCTTCCGCGCCAGCAAGCGCAATCTGAAGGTTTTGACGGTGATGGCGATCTGGTTCCTCATCATTCAATACATCGACTGGTACTGGCAGGTGATGCCGACTTTCCACCCGCACGGCGTAGCGCTGCACTGGCTGGATATTGCGTGCGTGCTGGCGCCGTTAAGCGCGCTCGGCCTGGTCTTCTGGTCCAGGATGCGAGCCCACGCCGTGATGCCGATCGGCGACCCGCGCTTTGAACAAGCGCTGCGTTTCCAGAATGCGTAAGGATTAGGGACGATGGAAA